>ANAW01000125.1:0-45685 GCA_000340945.1 Nocardiopsis synnemataformans DSM 44143
CCTCCCCGGAGGGGCGGGCGGGGGAGGGGTGCTCCACCGACCCGCACACCGCGCACGGCTCTCCGTCGGCCAGCCCGGATGCCAGTTCGGCGGCCATGTGGGTGATCCGGCGCTCGCGCAGGTCGAGGGCGAGGTCGCGGGCGGCCTGGGCCGCGTCCACGGCCTCCCGGTAGTGCTCCTGCGCCTGCGCGAGCTCCCGGCCCAGGCGCTCGTACTCCGCGGCGGCGTCGAGGCGCCTGCGGGCGGCGGCCAGGGCGGTCTCGGCGGCCCCCTCCTGACCGGCCTGCTCGTGGAGGCGTCGCAGCTCGGCGGTCAGCGCCTCCACCCGGGGCGGCAGGGAGGCGGCCAGCGCGCGCTGGCGCTCCAGCTGCGCGGCGATCTCGTCCAGGCGCGCGGTGAACGCGGTGACGGACCGGCCCAGGGACCGGCGCCGCTCGGCGTCCGCGCGCAGCGCGTCCAGGCGGGCCAGCTCGTCCCGGCGCTCCTGCTCGGCGGCGCCCAGCTCCTCACGCGGCACCGCCGCGTCGGACCGCGCGGAGAAGCCGGGCAGCCCGCCGACCAGTGCCAGGTGGTCGGCGACGGCCAGATCGGCCTTGTCCAGCTCCGTGCGGCGGTTGTCGCGGGCGCGCAGGAAGGGCAGCACCGACTCGGCGCGCTCGGCGCCGTCGAGCTGGGCGTCGATCGCGGCCCGCCACGCGGTGTGCTCGGCCAGCTGGACGCGGCGCCGACGGGCGTCGGCCAGCCGTTCCTGGCGGACGCGCAGATCGCGCCCCTCGGACAGGGCCCGCTGGGCGTCCTCGCGGGCCCCGGTGAACTCCCCGGCCACCCGCCCGGCGTCGTGCGCGGTCGCGGCGGTGACGGAAGCCAGCTCCGCGGCCCAGGCCGACAGCTCCTCGGGCAGGTCGGGGGCCCGGGACCGGCCGACCTCGGCGATCCGGTCCGCGACCGCGCGCACCTGGCCGTTCGCCGTCCGGACCTCGTGTTCGAGCCGTCTGGCGTGCGCGCCCAGCCACGTCTCCACGTCCCGGAACAGCCGGGTGTTGAAGATGCGCTCCAGGGACTCGCGCCGCTCATCGGACTTGGCGCGCAGGAACCGCGCGAAGTCGCCCTGGGGGAGCAGGACGGTCTGGCAGAACTGCCCGAGGGTCAGGCCCAGGAGGTCGTTGACGAACTGCCCCGCCTCGTCGGGGCGGGTGGTGACGCCCTCCCACCTGCCGCCGACGAGCTCCTTGACGACGACCTTGGTGTTCTGCGACACCGTGCCGGTGCCCCGCTTCTTGGGGCGGTCCCAGCGCGGCTTGCGCTCGATCCAGACACGGCGCCCCTGGATCGTGAACTCCAGGACCACCCTGGGCTCGGCGTCCAGCGGCGCGTGGTCGCTCTTGGGGGAGCGGTCCTTGCCGCGGGCGCCCGGCACGTTGCCGTACAGGGCGAAGCACACCGCGTCCAGCACGGAGGTCTTGCCCGCGCCGGTGGGGCCGTGGATGAGGAAGAGCCCGCCCGCGCTGAGGCGGTCGAAGTCCACCTTCTCGGTGCCCGCGAAGGGGCCGAACGCCTGGACGGTGAGGGTGTGCAGCCGCATCAGCGCGTCCCCTCCTGGAGCCGGACCTGCTCGACGGCGGTGTTCACGAGGGCCTCCTCCTCGGGGGTGGCGGGGGTGCCGCGCGCCCACTCCACGAAGTCGCCGACCACCTGGCGCTCGCTGCGGTCGGCGACGGAGGCGGCGACCGGGCGGGTGTCGGGGGTGCCGCCCTCGGGGGCGAAGTCCAGGACCAGGACGTGGGGGAAGCGTTCGCGCAGCCGGTCCATGGGGTGGGCGGGTCGGCGCGGGTCGGTCAGGGTGATCTGGAGCCAGTGGCCGGTGCGGGACTCCCACTCGGGGCGGGTGAGCAGGTCCTCGATCCGGCCGCGGATCCGGGCCAGCGGGCGGGGGACGGGCGCCGCGGCGAACTCGGCGCCCGCGAGGCCGTCGGCGTCCAGGTCCACCAGCCAGTAGCCCTTGACGTGGTGCTCCTCGGAGAAGGAGTAGGCCAGCGGGCTGCCCGAGTAGCGCACGGACGGGGTGATGGTCTGCCGCCCGTGCAGGTGGCCCAGGGCCACGTAGTCGACCCCGTCGTAGACCGCGGCCGGCACGTGCGAGGCGCCGCCCACCGAGATGTCGCGTTCGCTGTCGGAGGGCTCGCCGCCGGTCACGAACGCGTGCGAGAGGACCACCGACCGGGTGCCCGGCCGCTCGGCGAGGTCGGCGCGCACCAGGTCCATGGCGTGCCCGAGCGCCGCCGCGTGCCCCCGTTCGGGCAGGTCCCAGTGGTGGCGCGCGATCTCCGGTTCCAGGTAGGGGATGCCGTAGAGGGCCACGGGTCCGTGCTCGTCCTCGATGACCACGGGGGTGCCGACGCTGTCCAGGGAGCTGCGCAGGTGGACGCCGGAGGCGTCGATGAGGCCGCTGGCGAAGGACATCCGCGCCATGGAGTCGTGGTTGCCGCTGATGAGGACGGCCCGGGCCCCGGTCTCGCGGATCCGCCCCAGGGCCCGGTCGAAGAGCCGGACCGCGTCCACCGGGGGCAGGGCGCGGTCGTAGAGGTCACCGGCCACGGCCACCACGTCGACCCGGTGTTCGCGGATGGTGTCGACGAGGTGGTCCAGGAAGGCGGCCTGGGCGTCGACGAGGTTCTCCCGGTGGAAGGAGCGGCCCAGGTGCCAGTCCGAGGTGTGCAGCAGGCGCATGGCACTGGACATTACCGAAGCCTGACGCCCCGCGTGCGGACAAGAGCCGTCCTGTGGACAACCTCTCCGGGGGCGGCGCTCGCCGTGGCGCGTCGGTGCGTCAGGCGTCGGTGCGTCAGCGCTTGCGGGCGAGGGTGAGGCCGTCGCCGATGGGCAGCAGCACCTGCGTGACGCGGTCGTCGGAGACCAGCCGGTCGTTGAAGTCGCGGATCCCCCGCACGGCCGCCGACGTGTTCTCGTGGTCCACGACCCGCCCGTGGGAGAGGGTGTTGTCGGCCAGGATCAGGCCGCCCGGCCGGACGCGGGGGACCAGCTCCTCCCAGTAGCCGACGTAGCCCTCCTTGTCGGCGTCCACGAAGGCCAGGTCGAACCGCGGCTCCTCGGGAAGCGCCCGCAGCGACTCCAGGGCGGGGCCCAGCCTCAGGGTGATCCTGTCCGCGACCCCGGCGCGCTCCCAGTACCGCCGCGCCACGGAGGTCCACTCCTCGCTGACGTCGAGGGCCAGGAGCCGACCGCCCTCGGCGAGGCCGCGCGCGAAGCAGATCGACGAGTAGCCGGTGAAGGTCCCGATCTCCACCACCTCCCGCGCGCCGCAGAGCCGGGTGAGCATCGTGGTGAAGGCGCCCTGCTCGGGGCCGATCTGCATGCCCCGGTGGTCGGGGAACAGCCGCGCCGTCTCCTCGGCCAGGTCCGCCAGGACCTCGTCCACGGGCTCGCTGTGCTCGACGACGTAGGCGTGCAGTTCGGGGCTGAGGCCCTCTGTGGATCGTGTCACGCCCGACAGCCTAGGCCAGTCGGGGCCCGGCGGACAGGTGCCGGGCCGCCCCCGGGGAGTCCGAGCGCGGACCCGGTGGGAGCGGGCCCCGTCAGAGGACCTCGGCGTTCCCCGGGCGCCCGCGCGGAACGTCCCGTCGGCCCCGGCCCCTCCAGCGCCCTCTGGTACTCGGGGAGCAGCTAGTACTCGGGCAGCAGCGCGGGCCAGTCGAACAGGTAGATCGTCCCCACGATGACGCCGATGGTCAGCAGCGGGGTGACGAACTTCTGCTCGACCGGGCCGTCGGTGACGAAGCCCTTCCCCTGGCCGAAGCGCTTCTTGAAGAAGGGCCAGAAGATGGGCACGCCCATCTTGGTGATCATGTCGCCGAAGAAGTGCAGGACCACGCCGAAGGCCACCGCCAGGCCCAGCCAGCTGTAGTTCACCCCGGCCGTGAACAGCGCCAGCGTGATGCCCGCCGTGGCCATCGCGTTGATGACCCCTGACGCGACCTTGTTCTTGTCCAGGCCGAAGCCCAGGCCCTGGAGGGCGATGCCGATCAGCAGGAACACGAAGACCTGGACGGCCAACTGCGACCACAGCGCCAACAGCTGCACCAGCACGCCCATGAGCACCGCGAAGAAGAACGAGTGCGTTCCCATCCGGTGCCCGCCGAACAGGAAGCCCAGCATGCCGCTCAGCACCTCGGTGACCTTGCCGTAGGTCTTGGTCACCGTGGCGCTCTTGTGGTCCAGATCGGGCAGCAGGGCCGCACCGGCGCAGACCAGGGCGCCGGCGATGACCTCACCGGGGCCCAGGTGGAAACTGAGTCCAAGGAATTCCCTGCCCTGGACCAGCGGAACGACCGCCATCCAGCCAACCACGCCGCTCAGTGCGTGCGAGTGCCCCATCATGGCGGGAACCGTAGCGGAGTACGGCATTCACTGCCAACGCGGGGTGTCCGCCAACGGCACACCGGTTACCCAGCGCACACGGCCTGTTCCCCCGCGGCCCTCCGGGCGGTGCCCCCACGCCACCCAACGTGCGTCCGCGGCCCCTCTCCGTGTGCCCGCGGGCCCCCTGTGTGCCTTTTCGCGTCCCCTCCGTGCCCGTTCCGCCCTCCGAACGCCCCTTTTCCGCGTGTCCCGGACATTTCCGGTGACGGTTTCCGGACGTCTTTCCGGCGACATTCCTCGGACCGAATCCAAGCCGATGTCACGGCGCTCCACGAAGGTCATTGACGCTCGTCGTCGTCCGTTGGTAAACAACCACCAACCCCCAGGTGGCGTGCCACCGACCCACGATCCTCTGACAGGAGGGGCCGCACATGAACGCCCACCACCCTCCCCCCGGTTCCCTCTTCCGACGCAGCGCCCTCCCCCTCGGTGCTCTCGCCCGCACGCTCTTCGGCGGTACCGCCCCCCACCGGGCGCCCTCCTCCCGCCACACCCCCCTCCACCGCGCCGCCGCCACGGCCGCCGCCCTGCTCCTCCTCGCGGGCACCGCCGCCGCCCCCGCCTCCGCGGACACCTCCGACGGCGAGACCCTCAGCATCGCCACCTCCCAGCAGGTGGACTCCTTCAACCCCTTCACCGCGCAGCTCGCGATCACCACCAACGTCCTGCGCCACGTCTACGACTCCCTCGTCACGGTCGACCCCCAGACGAACCAGCCCGCCCCCTCCCTCGCCGAGACCTGGGAGTCCAGCGACGACGGCCTCACCTGGACCTTCCACCTGCGCGAGGGCGTCCAGTTCTCCGACGGCGAGCCCCTGACCGCCGACGACGTGGTCTGGACCTTCACCACGATGATGGAGAACGAGTCCGCCGCCGTCGCCAACGGCAACTACGTCTCCGGCTTCGACTCGGTCACCGCCGAGGACGACCACACCGTGGTCGTCGAACTCGACGAGCCCCAGGCCACCATGACCTCCCTCAACGTCCCGATCGTCCCCCGGCACGTCTGGGAGCCGGTCCTGGAGCGGGAGGGCGACGCCTTCGCCGACTACGGCAACGAGGACTTCCCGACCGTCGGCAGCGGCCCCTTCGTCCTCACCGGCCACGACCGGGGCCGCTCCATCACGCTGGAGGCCAACCCCGACCACTGGCGCGGCGCCCCCGGCTTCGAGCGGATCGTCCTGCGCTACTACTCCGAGAAGGACGCGGCGGTGGAGGCGCTGCGCAGCGGCGAGGTCTCCTTCGTCTACGAACTCACCCAGGCGCAGGCCGCCGCACTGGAGTCGGCGGAGGACGTCGAGGTCAACATCGCCGACGGCAAGCGCTTCCAGGCCTTCACCATCAACCCCGGCGCGGTCACCCAGGACGGCGAGGAGTTCGGCGACGGGCACCCCGCCCTCGCCGACCGCACCCTGCGCCAGGCCATCGTCATGGCCATCGACAACCAGGAGATCGTCGACAAGGCGCACGGCGGCGAGGCGGTGGCCGCGGGCGGCTACATCCCGCCCCGCTACGAGGACTTCCACTGGGCGCCCGAGGGCGAGGAGGCCGTCCTCGACTTCGACCCCGAGGCGGCCAACGCGATGCTCGACGAGGCCGGGTACGAGCGGGGCGAGGACGGCGTGCGCGTCTCGCCCGAGGGCGACCGCCTCGAACTGCGCATGCACGTCCACCAGGACCGCCCCGACAACGTCAACGCCGGGCTGATCCTCGTCGAGCGCCTGGCCGACATCGGCATCGAGGTGGAGAACCTCACCGTCGACCCCGGCGTGCTCAGCGACGCCCTCTTCGCGGGCGAGTACGACCTCATCTTCACCGGCTGGACGGTCAACCCCGACCCCGACTACGTGCTGAGCATCCACACCTGCGGCGCGCTGCCCACCGAGCCGGGGACCATGCAGGGCGACGCCTACTTCTGCGACGAGGAGTACGACGAGCTCTACGAGGCCCAGCTCGCCGAGTACGACCGCCAGGCCCGCGCGGAGATCATCCACCAGCTCCAGGAGGTCCTCTACCGCGAGGCCGTCGTGAACGTGCTGGCCTACCCCAACATCATGGAGGCCTACCGCACCGACCACATCGCCTCCATCCAGTACGAGCCCGCCGAGGGCGGCAACATCTGGGGCCAGGACGGCTACTGGGCCTGGTGGTCGGCCGAACCCGCCGCCGAGCGGATCGAGGGCTCCGCCTCCGGACCCTCCGCCGGGGTCTGGATCGGCGCCGGGACCGCCGTGCTCGTCCTCGCCGCGGTCGGGGGCTTCCTGCTGCTGCGCCGACGTTCCACCATGGAGGACCGCGAGTGACCACTACTCCCACCGCCGCGGGGGGCCCGCCCGGGGAGGATGCGCACGTCGCCCCCTCCCCGGCCGGACCCGCCGGACCGGGCCGCGCCCGGCGCGCCGCGCGCTACGTGGCCGGACGGCTGACGACCGCGGTGGTCTCCCTGGCCGCCGTGGTCGTCGCCGGGTTCTTCCTCTTCCGGATCCTGCCCGGCGACCCCGTCCGCGCCATGACCGAGGGCCGCGAGGTCACCGCCGAGCAGCGCGAGGAGCTGCGCCGCCAGTTCGGGCTCGACGAGCCGCTGTGGCAGCAGTTCCTCGACTACGCGGTCGGCCTGCTCCGCTTCGACCTCGGCACGTCCTTCCAGTACCGCGAACCCGTCACCGAGCTCATCCTGGACCGGCTCGGCCCGACCATCCTGCTCGCCGGGACCGGCACGGTCGTCGCCGCGCTGCTGGGCCTGTTCCTGGGCGCCCGGGCGGGCTGGCGGCCGGGCAGCCGCTCGGACCGGGCCAACACCGCCGTCGCCCTGTTCTTCTGGTCGGTGCCCACGTTCTGGCTCGGCCTGCTGCTCATCGTCTTCCTGGCCTCCGGGCGCGGGTTCGTGCCCGGCATGTTCCCGACCGGCGGCATGGTCGACCCCCGCACCGGCGGGGGCCTGGAGACCGTGCTGAACACCGCCTGGCACATGGTGCTGCCCGTCACCACCATGGTCGCGGTCATCTACGCCCAGTACCTGATGATCATGCGCTCCTCGCTCATGGACGAGAAGGGCGCCGACTACCTCACCACCGCGCGCGCCAAGGGCCTGCGCGACGCCCTGGTGCGGCGCAGGCACGCCGTGCCCAACGCCCTGCTGCCCACGGTGACGCTCCTCTTCCTCAACCTCGGACAGGTCGTGTCCGGGGTGATCCTCGTGGAGACCGTGTTCTCCTGGCCCGGCCTCGGACAGCTCTTCTACTCCGGCCTGCGCGTACCCGACCTCGGCCTCGTCCAGGGCCTGTTCGTGGTGTTCGCGGCCTCGGTGATCCTCATGAACCTGCTCGCCGACCTGGTGTACCCGCTGCTCGACCCCCGGGTGCGCCCGTGAACGCCCCCGAAACGGCGACCGCGCCGCCGCCGACCGCACCGCCCCCGCCCCGCGTCCTCGCCCGCAGACGCCGCCGGGAGGCCCTGCGCCGCTTCGTCCGCGAGTACGCCCGCAACCGCGCCGGGCTGGTCGGCCTGACCGCGCTGCTGGCCATCGGCGTCCTGGCCCTGACCGCGCCGCTCTTCGTGGACCAGGCCGACCTCACCGTCACCGGCGCGCCGGGCACCGCCTACCAGCCGCCCAGCGCCCGGTTCCCGCTCGGCACCGACAACTTCGGCCGCTCCATCCTGGACCTGGTCGTCTGGGGCTCGCGGGTCTCGCTCACGGTGGGCTTCCTGGCCACGGCCGTCTCCGTGGTCCTGGGCACCCTGGTCGGGGTCACCGCCGGGCACTTCGGCGCCTCCGGCGGCCCCGCGGGGCGGTTCGTGTCCTCGGCGCTCATGCGCGTCACCGACTGGTTCCTGGTCCTGCCCACGCTCGTCCTGGCCGTGGCGCTGGCCGCCGTGCTGCCGCGCGGCACCGGGACCATCATCATCGCCATCGGCCTGACCGTCTGGCCCGCCACGGCGCGCCTGGTGCGCGCACAGACCCTCGCGGTGGAGGCGCGCCCCTACGTGGAGCGGGCCCGCGCCCTGGGCGGCGGCCACGGCCACGTCATGCTCTGGCACGTCCTGCCCAACGTCATGCCGGTCGTGCTCGCCCAGACCACCCTGCTCGTGGCCACCTCGATCATCGCCGAGTCCACGCTGGCCTTCCTGGGCGTGGGAGACCCCACCACGATCTCCTGGGGAGGCATCCTGGACGCGGCCCGCAACGCGGGCGCGATCAGCTCCGGGATCTGGTGGTACATGGTCCCGCCCGGTCTGGCGATCGCCGTGGTCGCGCTGTCCTTCACACTGTGCGGCCGGGCCCTCGAATCCGTCATCAACCCGCGACTCCGGGAGCAGCGTTGACCTCCCTCCTCGACGTCCGCGACCTGCGCGTCACCTACAGCACGGGCGGCGGCGACGTCCCCGCCGTACGCGGCGTGGACCTGTCCCTGGGCCCCGGCGACACCCTGGGCCTGGCGGGGGAGTCCGGCAGCGGGAAGTCCACCGTGGCCCTGGCCCTGCTGCGCCTGCTGCCCGAGACCGCGCGCATCTCCGGCGAGGTGCTGCTGGAGGGCGAGAACGTCCTGGACATGCGCTGGGGCCGCCTGCGCGCGGTCCGCTGGGCGGGCGCCTCCATCGTCTTCCAGGGCGCCATGCACTCGCTCAACCCGGTCCGGCGGATCGGACAGCAGATCGCCGAGCCGATGGGCGTGCACGGCACCGTCCCCGCGGCGGAGGCGCCCGCCCGCGTCGCCGCCCTCCTCGAACAGGTCGGCCTGCCCGCCTCCCGCGCCCGCGACTACCCCCACCAGCTGTCCGGCGGGCAGCGCCAGCGGGCCATGATCGCGATGGCGCTGGCCTGCGAGCCGCGCCTGGTCATCGCCGACGAGGCCACCACCGCCCTGGACGTGATGATCCAGGCCCAGATCCTGACCCTGCTGCGGCGGCTCGTCGCCGAGCACGGCATCGGCATGCTGATGATCAGCCACGACCTGTCGGTGCTGGCCTCGACCTGCGACCGGGTCGCGGTCATGTACGCGGGCCGGGTCGTGGAGCAGGGACCGGCGCGGGAGGTCGTGGACGAGCCCGCGCACCCCTACGCCAGCGCGCTCAGCGCCGCCTTCCCCCGTATCGGCGACCCGGCCTCGCGCCTGGCGCCCCGGGGACTGCCCGGTGACCCGCCCGACCCGGCGGACCCGCCCTCGGGCTGCGTGTTCCGGCCGCGTTGCGCGGTGGTGGAGACCGTGTGCGCCACGGTCGACCCGCCCCTGTGGCCGGTGGACCCCGACACCGAGGGCGCCTCCACCCGGCAGGCGGCGTGCGTGCACGTGGGCCCCGCCCGTCCGCTGACCGCCACCGGGGACGACGGGGGCCGTCCGTGACCGCGACCGCCGCACCCACCGAGGAGACGCGCCCGTGAGCACCACCGAGACCGACTCCCACGAGACACCGCCCGCCCGGGGGGAGGAGGCGGTCCCCGTCCTGAGCGCCCGGGGGGTGGAGGTCGCCTTCGAGGCCGGGTTCGCCCCCGGCGGCGGCCGGGGCACCGCCCGCGCCGTGGACGGCGTCAACCTCGACGTCTCCGCGGGGGAGATCGTGGCGCTGGTGGGGGAGTCCGGCTGCGGCAAGACCACCCTGGCCCGCGTCCTGCTGGGCCTGGAGCGGCCCACGGGCGGCGACGTGGCCTTCGAGGGCGCCCCGCTGCGCTACGGCTCCCGCGACATGCGCCGCTACCGCCGCCGGGTGCAGCTGGTGCAGCAGGACCCCACCGGTTCGCTCAACCCGCGCCGCACCGTCTACGAGTCCGTGGCCGAGGGGCTGCGCATCCACGAGGGCACCGTGTCCGACGAGTCCGAGCGGGTCGGCGCGGCGCTGTCCAAGGCGGGCCTGCGCCCACCGGACCGGTTCTTCCCCCGCTACCCGCACGAGCTGTCGGGCGGCCAGCGCCAGCGCGTGGTGATCGCCGGTGCGCTCATCCTGGACCCCGAGGTGCTGGTGGCCGACGAGCCGGTGGCCTCCCTGGACGCGTCGGTGCGCGGCGAGATCCTGCGGCTGCTCCTGGACCTGCGCGCCGACCTGGGGCTGTCGGCCCTGGTGGCCACGCACGACCTGGGCCTGGCCTGGAACATCGCCGACCGGGTCGCGGTGATGTACCTGGGGCGCGTGGTGGAGCTGGGCACCGTGGAGGAGGTCCTGGCCGCTCCCGCCCACCCCTACACCCGGGCGCTGCTGTCGGTGCTGCCGGAGGCGGACGGGGAACCGGTGGTGCTCTCCGGCGAGCCGCCGGACCCCAAGCGGGTGCCCCGGGGCTGCCGCTTCCACCCGCGCTGCCCGGTGCTGGCCTCCGGCGAGGCCGAGCGCGCGGGGGTGGCCGACCGCTGCCGCACCGTGGACCCGGCGATCCTGGCGGGCGGCGCCGAGCGGCGGGGGGGNACCGGACGCGTGCGCCAGGGCGAACCGGCCTCCGGCTGAGGCCGCGACCGCCGTCCGGTGCCGGGGGGCCGGGACGGAAGGGGCCTCCTGCGCCCCCTCCGGCGCGCTGACCACGGATGTCTCCACGTTTCCCCGGTCACAACTGCGTTTCCCGTCCGAATGGGGTTCGGACTCTCGTTTCGTCACTGCAATGCTTCCGGCTATGTTTCGGCGGCGTGTCGCCTAAGCGGTCATCTCATGTGCATGGAGTGGTGGTCGTCACACTGAAGTTGTTTCTCTGACATGTGCGCTTCCTGTTGTCCAGACTTGAGATGAGCGGTGGGGCGCGAGAAGCAAGTGCTCCCCCGTTTGACGGACACTTCGCGAATCCGGTTCGTCGCTTGACCTCGCCGCCGGACGGGTGGAGAGGCGAAACGCCTGCGGAGACTGGGTAAGACCATCACCTTCTGGGTGGGGCGCCGGCCTGTGAAACAGGAACCAGCGGACGCCGTGAGGCGCACCGTGCTTACAGCCACGAGGCTGTAGGAATCCTTGAGGTCCATCTCGGGGAGGGCGTCAAGAGCAGAACCTGCTGCTGGCGGCCGTGCTGGACCGGCTCGGCTTCGCCATCACCGGGGTATCGCCCGCGTTCCGTCCGGCACGTTCGGAGGCTCGCGGTTCTCCACGCGCTCCCCGCGCCAGGTGGACCTGGACGGGGGGCCGTGGCTGGCCGACGTCGGCTTCGGCGGGGGCGGCCTGCTGGAGCCGGTCTCCTTCGCCGACGGCCACCAGGAGTTCCAGGGCGGATGGGGTCTGCGTCTGGACCGCGTCTCAGAGGTGGGCGAGGACGAGTGGCTGCTGCGCTCCTTCGACGGCCGCGGTTGGCAGCCGATCTACTCCTTCGCCGCCACCGCGATGGTGCGCCAGGACTACGCCGTCTTCAACCACCACCTGATGACCCACCCGCGCTCCCCGTTCCTGGGCAGGCTGATGGTCCAGCGCGTCGGACCGGTACCTAGCACAGGCTGGTGGACACCACCCTGATCACCACCACTCCCGACGGCACCCGCACGGAACGCGAGGTGCCCGTGGGAGAGGTGGGACAGGTGTTGCAGGAGGTGTTCGGTATCGGCCTTGACCAGGCCGAACGCGCCGTCGTCGAGAGCCGCCTCCGGGAGTTCACCGGCATGTGACCGTCATCACACAGCGGTGGGTGGGAGCGTACCCACCCACCGCGACGGCCTGTACCACCTGGCATCCCGCCGCCCAGGCTCCCCGTCCGCATCGGGAGTGTCGCGGCACCGACGGAGATTCGTGGACATAGCGCACGTTCGGCATGACGGCGGGATGGGCAAGATCCTCGGGGTGCCGCCCGGCGGAGGCGGCCGCTCGCGAGGGGACAGCCCATGGCCCACCACATGACCACGGAAGACGTCCACGAGTACATCAACGGCGTCTGTTTCAAGACCGGCCCTCCCGGCAAGGTCGGAGCCGAGACCGAATGGCTGGTCGCCGACTCCGCGGACCCGACCGCACCCGTCCCCGTCGACCGCCTCGCGGCCCTGGTGGAGTCCTGCGGCCCACCGCCCTCGGGGAGCGGCGTCACCTTCGAACCCGGCGGACAGCTCGAACTCAGCTCGCCCGCCCTTCCGGGACCGGCCCGGGCGCACGCGGCGCTCTCCGCCGACCTGGACCACATCGGCAAGGCCCTCGCCGAGGCCGGGCTCCACCTGGTCGAGTCGGCCCTCGACCCCGTCCGCCCGCCCCGGCGCCAGCTCCGGGAAGCCCGTTACACGGCGATGGAGCGCTTCTTCGCCCATCACCGCCAGCCCAGCGGCTACACCATGATGTGCAGCACCGCCTCGCTCCAGGTGTGCCTGGACACGGGGAGGGACGCCGCCGACGTCCGCGACCGCTGGGAACTCGTCCACCGGCTCGGCCCGGTGCTCGTCGCCGCCTTCGCCAACTCCGCCGTCTGGCGGGGTCGCCCCACCGGGTGGAAGTCCACCCGCTGGGCGATCTGGGCGGCCACCGACGCCACCCGCACCCGGTCCGTCCTGGACTCCGGCAGCCCCGCCGACCCCGCCACGGCGTGGGCCGAGTACGCGCTGGCCGCCAGGGTCCTGGCGGTCCCCGAGGACGAGGGCCCCTGGACCCCCGACCCGGGAGTCACCTTCGCCCAGTGGCTCGACGGACAGGGCCCGCGCCCGGCCACCCGGGCCGACCTGGAGTTCCACCTCAGCACCCTCTTCCCGCCCGTGCGCCCGCGCGGCTGGTGGGAGCTGCGGATGATCGACGCGCTGCCCGTGCGCTGGTGGCCGGTCCCGGTGGCGCTCGCCGCCGCCCTGGTCGACGATCCCCGCGCCCGCGCCGCGGCCGAGGAGGCCACCGAGGAGCTGTGCGGGGGCCGCTTCCCCGACCGCCGCCTGTGGCTGCGCTCCGCTCGCCTGGGCATGGCCGACCCCGGCGTGGCCCGGTGCGCCCGCGCCTGCTTCGACGCCGCGGTCGAGGCCCTGCCCCGCATGGGCGCGGCCTCCCTGGCCGCGCTGGTCGACGACTACGCCGACCACCACACGCGACGCGGGCTCAGCCCCGCCGACACGCGGCCGACCGTGCCCGTACCGCGCCCCGCGCGGGCGGAGCGCGTAGCGTCCGCGGCCCCGGACCCCGGACACGCGGAAGGAGCACGGTGAACCACGAACAGGACCTCGCCAAGGAGCGCATCGCCGCCGAACTCGACCGGGCCAGGGACCGCAGCAACGGGCTGACCCTCGACGCCCTCGACGAGGGGGAGCTGCTCGCCCAGCACTCGCCCCTGATGTCGCCGCTGGTCTGGGACCTGGCGCACGTGGGCAACTACGAGGAGCAGTGGCTGCTGCGCACCGCCGGTGGGCGCGAGGCGCTGCGCCCGGACATCGACACCCTCTACGACGCCTTCGAGAACCCGCGCGCCGAACGGGTCAGCCTGCCGCTGCTGCGGCCCGAGGAGGCCCGCGACTACAACGCGCGCGTGCGCCGGGAGGTGCTCGACGCGCTGGAGGCCGCCGACCTCACCCGGCCGGGGACCGGCCCGGACGGCGAACGCTCCCTGCTGGACGCCGGATTCGTCTTCCACATGGTCATCCAGCACGAGCACCAGCACGGCGAGACCATGCTCGCCACCCACCAGCTCCGCCGGGGCGAGCCCGCCCTGCTGGAGGAGGCCGGGCTCGTCACCGCGCTGCGTCCGCCGGTCCGGAGCGAGGTGTTCGTGCCCGAGGGCCCCTTCACCATGGGCACCGACGACGACCCCTGGGCCTACGACAACGAGCGCCCCGCGCGCACCGTCGACCTGGGCCCCTACTGGATCGACACCGCGCTCGTCACCAACGCCGCTTACCAGGAGTTCATGGACGACGGCGGCTACCAGACCCGACGCTGGTGGACCCGCGACGGCTGGGAGTGGAAGGAGAGGCGCGGAGCCCTCTCCCCGGCCTTCTGGACCCGGGAGGGGACCGGGTGGTCCCGCCGCCGGTTCGGCCGCCAGGAGATGGTGCCCCCCGACGAACCCGTGCAGCACGTGTGCTTCCACGAGGCCCGGGCCTACGCCGCCTGGGCGGGCAAGCGCCTGCCGAGCGAGCCCGAGTGGGAGAAGGCCGCGCGGTTCGACCCGGTCAGCGGCCGGTCCCGGCGCTACCCGTGGGGCGACACCGAGCCCGGACCCGGCCACGCCAACCTGGGCCAGCGCAGGCTCGGCCCCTCCCCGGCCGGGCTGTACCCCGACGGGGCCTCGCCGCTGGGCGTCCAGCAGCTGATCGGCGACGTGTGGGAGTGGACCTCCACCACCTTCACCGGCTACCCGGGGTTCCGCTCCTTCCCGTACGAGGACTACTCGGAGGTGTTCTTCGACGACGGGTACAAGGTGCTGCGGGGCGGGTCCTGGGCCACCCACCCCACCGCGGTCCGCGCCACGTTCCGCAACTGGGACCACCCGATCCGGCGGCAGATCTTCAGCGGGTTCCGCTGTGCGCGCGACGCGGAACCCGCCTGATGTGCCGGCACCTCGCCTACCTGGGGCCGCCGCGCACGGTGCACGACCTGCTGTACGCGGCGCCCCACTCACTGCACGTCCAGTCCTGGGCGCCGCGCATGCAGCGGTACGGCACCGTCAACGCCGACGGGTTCGGCGTCGGCTGGTACCCCCCGGGGGACGGCCGCGCCGAACCGCTGCGCTACCGCCGCGCCATGCCCGTCTGGGGTGACGCCTCCTTCGCCGACGCCGCCCGCGCCATCGCCTCCGGGTG
The DNA here is from genome assembly GCA_000340945.1 of Nocardiopsis synnemataformans DSM 44143. Classification (GTDB taxonomy): domain Bacteria; phylum Actinomycetota; class Actinomycetes; order Streptosporangiales; family Streptosporangiaceae; genus Nocardiopsis; species Nocardiopsis synnemataformans. The sequence goes on from ANAW01000125.1 coordinate 15,093, forward strand.
CGTGGTGGCCGCCGTGCGCGACGCCACCGTCGGGTTCGGCTCGGAGGAGACGGGCGCCCAGCCCTTCCGCGCCGACCGGCTGCTGTTCAGCCACAACGGCGCGGTGGAGGACGACGAGGCGCTCACAGCCGCGTTCGCCTCGCCCCCGCCGCGCGGCGCGCTGGACGCCCGCGCGGCCCTCGACTCCGCGCCGCTGTTCGCGCACACCGTGCGGCTGTGGCGCGACTCCCAGAACCTGTCCGAAACCCTGGCCACCGTGGTCCGTGAGGCCCGCAAGCACTCCGGGGGCCGCTACAACCTGCTGGCCAGCGACGGCGCGAGCCTCGCCGCCACCGCGGCCGGGGACACCCTGTTCACCCTGCGCGAGCCGGACGGCGGGGTCTTCCTCGCCTCCGAACCCTTCGACGACGCCCCCGGCTGGCGCGAGGTCCCCCAGGACTCGGTGGTCGCGGCCACGGGGGAGCGCACCGAGATCCGCCCGATCGACTGACCGGCTCCGCCCATCTTTCCGACACCACCTGTCCCGGGTACATCTTCGGGGACACAGGAGGCACCATGTTCCGGATTGACCGAAACCTGACCGCCGACGACCTCGACAAGGCGCTGCGCACGGACGTCGCCGAGGGTCTGACCGCGCGGCCCAAGCGGCTCCCGCCCAAGTGGTTCTACGACGAACGCGGCAGCTCCCTGTTCGAGGAGATCACCGCCCTGCCCGAGTACTACCCCACCCGCGCCGAACGCGCGATCCTGGAGCTGCGGGCCGACGAGATCGCCGCCGCGGCCGGTGCCGAGGCGCTCATCGAGCTCGGCTCCGGGTCGGGGGTCAAGACCCGCCTGCTCCTGGACGCGATGGGCCGCCAGGGCCGCCTGGCCCGCTTCGTGCCCGTCGACGTCAGCGGCGACTTCCTCGACACCTCCGCCCGCCGCGTGGCCGACGACCACCCCGGCTTGGACGTGCACGCCGTCGTCGGCGACTTCGAGGAGCACCTCGGACTGCTGCCGGTCAGCGGGGAGGGCGGACGCCAGCTGCTGGCCGTCCTGGGCTCCACCATCGGCAACCAGGAGCCGGGGCCGCGCTCCGCCTTCCTGCGCGACATCCGCGGCGTCCTGCGTCCCGGGGACTCGCTGCTGCTGGGCGCCGACCTGGTCAAGGACCCCGCCCGCCTGGTCGCCGCCTACGACGACGCCCAGGGGGTCACCGCGGCCTTCAACCGCAACGTCCTCGCCGTCATCAACCACCGGCTCGGCGCCGACTTCGACCCGGGCGCCTTCGACCACGTGGCGCGCTGGAACGCCGAGCGGGAGTGGGTCGAGATGCGGCTGCGCTCCCGGGCCGACCAGCGCGTGCGGGTCGCCGACCTGGACCTGGAGGTCGAGTTCGCGTCCGGGGAGGAGATGCGCACCGAGGTCTCCGCGAAGTTCCGCCGGGAGGGGCTGACCGCGGAACTGGAGGAGGCGGGGTTCGCCCTCACCCACTGGTGGACCGATCCGGCGGGGGACTTCGCGCTCACCCTGGCCGACGTCCGCTGACACCGCGAGGCCCGGCCCGGCCGTCGGCCACCGGTGGCGCGGCCCACCGGCTGACCGGCGGCGCGGCCCGCCTGCGTCCGTTGGCGGCGGCGCGGCCAGGTTCGTCCGCGCACGTCGCGGGCCGGGCCGCGACGACCCGCCTCCCCGGCTCCGGTACGCTCGTGCCGTGTTCAAGGTAGGAGTTTTCGGCGCCGACGGGCGCATGGGGTCAGAGGTCGTCCGAGCGGTGCAGGGCGCCGACGACATGGAACTCGTCGCGGGCGTGGACGCCTCCGACGGCAGGGACGCGGTACTGGGGGCCGACTGCGTCGTCGACTTCACCCACCCCGACGCGGTGATGGACAACCTGGAGTGGCTCATCGGCCACGGGATCCACGCCGTCGTCGGCACCAGCGGGTTCGACGAGGCCAGACTGGAGCGCGTGCGCCGGATGCAGGAGGCGAAACCGGGTGCCAAGGTGCTCATCGCCCCCAACTTCGGCATCGCCGCCGTCCTGATGATGCACTTCGCGCGCAGGGCCGCGCCGTACTTCGACTCGACCGAGATCATCGAGCTGCACCACCCGAACAAGGCCGACGCCCCCAGCGGCACCGCCTACCGGACCGCCGAGCTGGTCGCCGAGGCCCGCCGCGAGGCCGGGACCGCGCCGATGCCCGACGCCACCACCTCCGAGATCCCCGGGGCCCGGGGAGCCGACGTGGAGGGCGTGCGGGTGCACGCGCTGCGCATCGCCGGGCTCATCGCCCACCAGGAGGTCGTCTTCGGCACCGACGGGGAGACCCTCAAGATCCGGCACGACTCGATGAACCGCACCTCGTTCATGCCGGGCGTGCTGCTGGGCGTGCGCGGGGTGGGCGGTCTCTCCGACCCCCTCACGGTGGGCCTGGACGCCCTTCTCGACCTGGACTAGCGGGCCGACCGGAACCGTTGCCGGTGTGGTGCGGGAGGCCCGGACCTGCAGTGGTCCCGTACCCATAGCGAGTCGCGAGTGCCGACACCGGTTGCAGCTACGGGATCACGCTGGCGGGGGCGGGCCGGTGGCCCCCGGCCACCGCACGAACGCCGACGGGGGCCGCGCCAGACAGGGCGCGGCCCCCGTCCCGTCTCACGCGCCGCGGCGGCAGGTGAGGAACACCTGGACCTCGGGCCGGGCGCCCTCGGGCTCGTAGGAGACGACCCGCTCGTCCTCCACGACCAGCCCGGCCCCCTCCACCACGCGGCGCAGCTCCTCCTTCGGGTAGCCCGACACCCGGATGTCCGCGCCCAGGAACGGGATCGGGGCGTCGTCCAGGTCGGCCTCCACCATGGACAGGCACAGCAGGCCGCCCGGGACCAGGGAGGCGCGGACGCGGCTCAGCGCCTCGGGGATGCGGGCCCTGGGCAGGCACAGCAGGGAGAAGAACGCCACGATGGCGTCGTAGGAGGACTCCGCGGGGTCCAGGTCGAGGATGTCGGCCCGGACGAACGTCGCCTCCGGCACGTTGCGGCGGGCGATCTCGACCATCCGCCCGGAGATCTCGTAGCCGGTGACCCGAGCTCCCGCCGCCACGAGCTGCCGGGCGGTGGGCACGCCGGTACCCGAGCCCAGGTCGAGCACGTGCGCGCCGGGCGGCAGCAGGTCCAGCAGCCGGCGCACCCGGTCCTCCTGGCCCTCCTTGCGGGGGAAGGCCTCGTCGTAGCGTTCTCCGATCGCGTCGAACGCCGCGGCCTGGAGGGCCGAGCGCCGTGCCCACTCCTCCGGGTCCGGAAGATGGTCGAGGGGGTCGGGGGCGGTGTTCTCGCTAGGCACGGTGTCGTCTCTCCCTGCCGTGTCGTACGCGCGTGTCTGGGGTGCGCGCATCCTAACCGTTCCCCGCCGGGCCGGGGCCCAACGCCGCCTCCCGGCCTTCGGCGCGTCGTCTCACCGCGCGTCCGCCACCGGCAGGTCCAGATCCTCCACGGGCGCCTCCAGCTCCTCCACGGGCGCCTCCAGGTCCAGGACGGGGGCGGTGGCCACCGGGGCGTCGTTGGCCGCGGGGACGACCAGCTCGCCGCGGTGCCCGGCGGGCGGGGGCTGCGGCGGCTCCCACAGCAGGGCGTACCCGAGGTAGACGGTGTAGGCGGCGGCCAGGGCGGCCAGCACGAGGACGCCGAGGGTGCGCCTGCGGCGGGGTCCCCACCGCCCCGGAGCGTCCCGCCCTTCATCCGCGGACAACGCGCACCCCGGTGAACGTACCGGCCAGCGGGACGCGCACGTCCATCGTCCCCACGTCCTCCGGCGGGGCCGCGAAGGTCGCGCTGAGCTCCACGGTGTCGCCCGGCCGCAGCACCAGTGCGGGGTCGGGGTCGGAGCAGACGCATCCGCCCGAGGCGTCCCGCGCCACGCGGTGCACCCTGCCGTTGGCGGAGTCGACCAGCTCGACCGCGGCCATGCCCTCGTCCGAGCCCACCAGCTCCGCGAACGCCGGGCTGTCGGCGTCCCCGCCGTTGTGGATCCGCAGCACCAGCTCGACCGTGGCCCCGCCGCCGACCAGCTCGCGCACGCTCACGACCAGCTCGGTGCCCCCGCGCCGCACGGTCACCTCGTCGCGCGGCTCCCGGGGCCCGCGGCCGTCCTCGGCCCCGTCCCCCTCCGCGGTCTCCTCCCCGCCGTCCCCGGACACGGGAGGCGGAGGCGGATCGTCCTCCGCCGCCCCGGTCGGGGGGGCGCTCCCCTCCGGGAGGTCGGTCCTGTGGTCGAGGGCGGCCTCGGGCCCCTGGGGAGCCTCGGCCGGGTTGCCTCCGGAGCAGGCGGTCGCGATCAGCGTCAGCGCCGCGGCGACGAGTGCCACGGCGGTCGTGCGGGGGGTCGCCATGCCCCGGAAGGCTAGAACCCGCGGGTCTCCTGACGGTCACGGGCGCGTCTGGGCCCGCTCACGAAGGGTCCGCTGGCCGCTGGCGGCCACCGGCTCACCCCAGGAGCAGGCCGACCGAGAACAGCACGCCGAACGCCATCTGGAGCCTCCCCGTCTCGCCCAGGCCCAGCACCAGGTCGCGTCCGGTCTGTCCGCCCAGCACGCGCCGCAGCGGCGGCACCGCCAGCGGCACCGACAGCAGCACCAGCGGCGTCCACCAGAACACCGGGGTCAGCACCAGCGCCGCCGCGTAGGAGAGCGCGATCGCGCCCCCGTACAGGCGGCGGGTGCCGGTGTCGCCCAGCCGCACGGCCAGCGTGACCTTGCCGGTCTCGCGGTCGGTCGGGATGTCGCGCAGGTTGTTGATCACCAGCACCGAGCAGGACAGCAGCCCCACCGGGACCGACGCCACCCAGGCCTGCCACGGCGCGGAGCCCAGCTGTACGAACACCGTGCCCACCACGGCCACGAGGCCGAAGAACACGAACACCGAGACCTCGCCCAGGCCCCGGTACCCGTACGGGCTGCGGCCCCCCGTGTAGTACCAGGCCGCGGCGATCGCCAGGGCGCCCACCAGCAGCAGCCACCACGAGGACGTGGCCGCCAGCACCAGGCCCACCGCCCCCGCGAACGCGAAGCTGCCCAGGGCCGCCGCCAGCACCTGCCGAGGGGCGGCCAGACCGGTCGCGGTCAACCGGGTCGGCCCCGTCCGCGCCTCGGTGTCGGTGCCCTTGACGCCGTCGCTGTAGTCGTTGGCGAAGTTCACGCCGACCTGGAGCGCCATGGACACCACCAGGGCCAGCAGCGCCTTCCACCAGACGAACCCGTCCAGGGCGAAGGCCAGGGCCGTGCCGACCGCCACCGGAACGATCGAATTCGGAAGCGTACGGGGGCGCAGCCCCGAGACCCATTCACTGACCGTGGCCACGCTCCGGCCCCTCCCCGCTCACCCCCGGCGCGCCCGTGCGCGCCGCGACAACCACCCCACGTTAGACCCTGTCGGCGGCGCTCCCGCCCGCGCCCCGGCAGGGGAACCGCTCGGGGACCCGCGCCCGGACCCGGCCGGACCCGCCCGCGCCCCGGCGCGGGGACCGCTCGCGCCTCTCCTCGCTCCTACTGGGAGATCGCCGCGTGCAGGCGCACCATCGGCAGCAGCCGCCCCATGTCGATCTCGCGGCGGGCGCCGTCCGCGCGCCACCCCGAGGCCTCGAAGAACGCCCGCAGCGCGTTGTCGGCCTCGGGCACCCACACGTGCAGCGTGCCGAAACCCTCCTCGACCAGGTGGTCCACGCACGCGTTCGCCAGGCGGCTGCCGTGCCCCTGACGCACCTGGGCGGGGTCCACGTGCAGGGCGAACACCTCCGCGTCCTTGGCGGGCCACAGGTCGGGGTCCCCCGCGGGGCCGAACGCGGCGAAGCCCGCGACCGTGCGCACCCCCTCCACCTCGTCGGTGGCCACCACCAGCCGGTGCCGGGAGGTCGGCGGCGACTCCAGGGCCGCCGTCCACTGCTCGCGGAACCGCTCCCGGGCCTCCTCACCCCCCAGCGCCTTGGACACCTCGTCGGGCAGCAGCGCCCCGTACACCGCCCGCCACGACGCCACCTGGATGTCGACCACCGCCTCCACGTCGGCGGTACGGGCGGGGCGGACGAACCGGGCACTGGACACGGAGGACTCTCCTTCGGGGGTGGGCGACACGCCTGGCGACAAGATCACCTACGCCGGAGTTTCCGGACCTTGCCACAGCATGGGAACATCTACGTTGTGAGCCTCATTATCAGAGTTATCGTGAACGCGCTCGCCCTTTGGGCGGCTGTCCTCCTGATCGACGGCATCGAAGTCACCGCGCAGGACACGGTCGGCCAGATCCTGGTCTACCTCGCCGTCGGCGCCATCTTCGGCGTGGTCAACGCGGTGATCAAACCGATCGTCAAAACGGTCGGATGCCTGTTCTACGCTCTGACCCTGGGGCTGATCGGCCTCCTGGTGAACGCGCTGCTGCTCATGCTCACCAACTGGATCGCGGGTCTGTTCGACCTGCCGTTCCAGATCGACGGGTTCTGGCCCGCCTTCTGGGGCGCGATCGTCGTCACCATCGTCAGCTGGCTGCTCAGCATGTTCCTGCCCGACGGCAACGACGACTAGCCTCTTCCTGCGGACCCCGTCCGCCCTGAACTGCGGGCGGACCCCGGGCCCGGCCGGATGGCACGGGCCCGGGACGGGTAGGTTCGTCTTACCGGGGACCACTCAACCTCGACCCACGAGGACGGTGGACCGGACGGGGCCCGGCCCCGCGCCCCCGCCACGGGGGCACCACAGATCTTTCCCGCGACCGTCGCGCACACGCCGGTCGCGGTGGCGCGCACGCAGCGCCGACCACCCGTGTCCGAGGCATCCGCACGGGAGACCACAACTGTTTCGGAGTACACCGAGAGGAGGAGGGGCAACCACGGACCCCACCGCCCGCGGGCGGCGGTCCGCACGCCTTTCACACACGATGATGGACAACAAGAACCGCCCGTTCGGCAAGATGTTGACCGCGATGGTCACTCCGATGCTGGAGGACGGGGAACTCGACTACGAGGGCGCGGCCCGACTGGCCACCTACCTCGTCGACGAGCAGCACAACGACGGCCTCGTCATCAGCGGCACCACCGGCGAGTCGCCCACCACCAGCGACGACGAGAAGGACCGGCTGCTCCGGTCCGTCCTGGAGGCGGTCGGCGACCGCGCCACGATCGTGGCCGGGGTCGGCACCAACGACACCCGCCACAGCATCCGGCTGGCCAAGGCGGCCGAGAAGGCGGGGGCACACGGTCTGCTGACCGTCACCCCGTACTACAACAAGCCGCCGCAGGAAGGCCTCATCCGGCACTTCACGTCGATCGCCGACTCCACCGAGCTGCCGGTCATGCTCTACGACATCCCGCACCGCACCGGGACGCCGATCGCCTCCGAGACCCTGGTCCGGCTGGCCGAGCACCCGCGCATCGTCGCCAACAAGGACGCCAAGGACAACGTCGGCGCCAGCTCCTGGGTCATGGAGCGCACCGACCTGGCCTTCTACTGCGGCACCGACATCCTCAACCTGCCGCTGCTGTCCGTCGGCGCGGCCGGGTTCGTCAGCGTCGTCGGCCACATCGTGGGCGCCGACCTGTGCGACATGATCGACGCCTTCGAGAAGGGCGAGGTCGGCCAGGCCCTGGCCATCCACCGCCGCCTCACGCCGGTCTACACGGGCATGTTCCGCACCCAGGGCGTCATCACGACCAAGGCCGTCCTCAACCTGTTCGGCCTGCCCTCCGGGCCGGTCCGCACCCCGCTCGCCGACGCCTCCGCCGAGCTCCAGGCACTCCTGCGCGAGGACCTGGCCGCCGCGGGTGTCAAGGGCCCGATCGGGCTCGCCCCGCACCAGGCCGTCCCCGCCAGCGCCGTCGCCGTCGAGCGCCTCACGGAGGGATCCGTATGAGTCACCCGCACCCCGAACTGAGCTCGCCGCCGCCCCTGGGCAAGGGCGTGCTGCGCATCGTCCCGCTGGGCGGCCTCGGTGAGATCGGCCGCAACATGACGGTCTTCGAGTACGACGGGCGCCTGCTCATCGTGGACTGCGGGGTGCTCTTCCCCGAGGAGGAGCAGCCCGGCGTCGACCTGATCCTGCCGGACTTCGAGTACATCCGGGACCGGCTCGACGACGTCGAGGCGGTCGTGCTCACCCACGGGCACGAGGACCACATCGGCGGCGTGCCGTTCCTGCTGCGTGAGCGGGCCGACATCCCGATCGTCGGCTCCAAGCTCACCCTGGCGCTGATCACCGCCAAGCTCGGCGAGCACCGCATCAAGCCGGAGACCGTCCTGGTGGAGGAGGGCGAACGGCACGAGTTCGGCCCCTTCGACCTGGAGTTCTTCGCGGTCAACCACTCCATCCCGGACGCGCTGGCCGTGGGCATCCGCACCCCGGGCGGGTCGGTGCTGCACACCGGCGACTTCAAGATGGACCAGCTGCCGCTGGACGGGCGCCTGACCGACCTGGCCGGGTTCGCCCGGTTCGGCGACGAGGGCGTGGACCTGCTGCTGTCGGACTCCACCAACGCCGAGCAGCCCGGCTTCATCATCAACGAGCGCAACCTGACCGAGGCCATCGACAAGGTGTTCCGGCAGTCCGAGAAGCGCGTCGTGGTGGCCTGCTTCGCCTCGCACGTGCACCGCGTCCAGCAGGTCATCGACGCGGCCGTCCAGCACGGGCGCAAGATCGCGTTCGTGGGCCGCTCCATGGTCCGCAACATGAACATCGCGCGCGACCTGGGCTACCTGAGCATCCCCGGTGACACCGTCATCGACGTCAAGCAGCTCGACCAGATGCGCCCGGAAGAGGTGCTCCTGGTGTGCACGGGCTCGCAGGGCGAGCCGATGGCCGCGCTCAGCCGCATGGCCAACCGGGACCACCAGATCCGCATCGAGGAGGGCGACACCATCCTGCTCGCCTCGTCGCTGATCCCGGGCAACGAGAACTCGGTCAACCGGGTGATCAACGGCCTGACCCGCTGGGGGGCCAAGGTCGTGCACAAGGGCAACGCCCTGGTGCACGTCTCCGGCCACGCGCCCGCGGGCGAGCTGATGTACGTGCTCAACATGGTGCGCCCGCGCAACTTCATGCCCGTGCACGGCGAGTGGCGGCACATGCGCGCCCACGCCGACCTGGCCAAGCTGACCGGGGTCCCGAGCGACCGGATCGTCATCGCCGAGGACGGCGTGGTCGTCGACCTGTACAAGAACCGGGCCAGGATCGTCGGCGCGGTGCAGGCCGGGTACGTCTACGTGGACGGCTCCTCGGTCGGCGACGTCACCGACGCCGCGCTCAAGGACCGCCGGGTCCTCGGCGAGGAGGGGTTCATCTCCGTCGTCGTGGCGGTGGACTCCGGCTCCGGCAAGATCCTGGGCGACCCCGAGATCCACACGCGGGGCGCGGGCATCGGCGCCGACGCCTACGACGACGTCATCGACCGGATCCAGGACGCGCTGGACAAGGCGGCCCGGGACGGGGTCAACGACCCCCACCAGCTGCGCCAGCTCATCCGCCGCAGCGCCGGCCGCTGGGTCAACGAGACCTACCGGCGGCGGCCCATGATCATCCCCGTCCTGGTCGAGGTCTGACCGGTACCCGATCACGACGAACGGCCCGACGCCGCCCCACGGCGCGTCCGGGCCGTTCGCGTTCGCGGGGCCGGGGCCGCGACTTGGGGCCGGGCCAGCGGTGGGACGGGGCGCACAGCGGCGTTCGGGCGACACGCCGTGCGGGATACGGGCGCCCGGGGTGGACGCCGCAGTAGGCTGCCCGCCGTGGCGGGCCGTCCTGCCCGACCGTCAGCACGACCCCGTCCCCTGGAGGTGACCCCATGGCCACGCGCGCCTCCTCCGGCGGTTCCGGGCGCAAGAAGCCCGCCGCGCGCAAGCCAGCGGCGAAGAAGCGCATGCCCGACGGACCCATCGCCTTCGCCGTCACCATGTTCGGCCAGTTCCTGCTCGTGCTGTGGAAGCTCGTCGCGCACACCGTCGGCGGCTCCGCCCGCGCGGTCGGCCGCGGTGCGCGCGGCCTCGACCCCGACCTGCGCCGCGACGGTGCCGGGCTGGTCCTGCTGGCCGCGGGCGTCCTCATCGCCGCCGCCGTGTGGTGGAACAGCGACGGGCTGCTCCTGGAGTACACCCGCGCGGTCGTGGTCGGCGCCTTCGGCACGTTCTCGCCGATCCTGCCGCTGCTGTTCCTGCCGATCGCGGTCAGGCTCATGCGCACCCCGGGCGACAGCAAGGAGGGCGACGCCGGGCGGCTGCTCATCGGCTTCAGCTCGATCATGCTGGGCCTGCTCGGCCTCATCCACATCGCCCACGGCATCCCGCAGCCCTCCGAGGGGCTGGGAGCCCTCCAGGAGGCGGGTGGACTCATCGGCTTCGTCGCCTCCGGACCGCTCAGCGCCGTCGTCACCCCGTGGCTGACCGGCGTCCTGCTGGCCCTGGTGCTGGTCTTCGGGATCCTCGTGGTCACCGCCACCCCCATCCGGCGCATCCCCGAGCGCCTCCAGACCCTCTTCGGCGCGCTCATGGAGCGCGACACCGGCCCCGACTCGGGCATCGGCCTGCTGGGCGCGGAGAAGAAGAAGCCCGCCAAGCCGCGAAAGGGCGGGCCCAGGAAGAGGACGGGCACGGTCGCGGGCGACCACGAGCGCCCCTACGACAGCCCGGTGCTGCCCGACGAGCCCGTCGCCCCCGCCCTCACCGACGAGGAGGAGGCCGCGCGGACCGGCGCCGAGGTCACGGAACCGGCCGCGGCCGAGGCCGCCGCCGAGGAGGAGGCCGGGCCCAAGGGCAGGAAGGCCGCCCGCGCCAGGCGGGAGGTCCCCGACCCCACCCCGGCCCCCGCCACCACCGAGCAGCTCACCATCCCCTCCCGGGTGGTGGAGGGCGACTACGAGCTTCCCGCGCCGACCATGCTCAAGCCCGGCAGCCCGGTCAAGCCGCGCACCAAGGCCAACGACGAGGTCGTCGACGCCCTGTCGGGGGTGCTCACCCAGTTCAACATCGACGCCGACGTCACCGGCTTCACCCGCGGGCCGACGGTGACCCGCTACGAGATCGAGCTGGGCCCCGCGGTCAAGGTCGAGAAGGTCACCGCCCTGGCCAAGAACATCTCCCTGGTCGTCAAGAGCGCGGACGTGCGCATCCAGTCGCCGATCCCCGGCAAGTCCGCCATCGGCGTGGAGATCCCCAACACCGACAAGGACCTGGTGAGCCTGGGCGACGTGCTGCGCTCGCCCGCCGCGACCTCCGACGACCACCCCATGCTGGTGGGGCTGGGCAAGGACGTCGAGGGCTCCAACGTGGTCGCGAACCTGGCCAAGATGCCGCACGTCCTGGTCGCCGGCGCCACCGGCGCGGGCAAGTCCACCTGCATCAACGGGCTCATCACCTCGCTGATGATGCGCGCCACCCCCGACGAGGTGCGGATGATCCTGGTCGACCCCAAGCGGGTCGAGCTGACCATGTACGAGGGCATCCCGCACCTGATCACCCCCATCATCACCAACCCCAAGCGGGCCGCGGAGGCCCTCCAGTGGGTGGTGGGGGAGATGGACCGGCGCTACGACGACCTGGCCGCCTCCGGGTACCGGCACGTGGACGACTTCAACGCCGCCGTGCGCACCGGGGAGCTGACCGCCCCGCCCGGCAGCGAGCGCCAGTACGAGCCCTACCCCTACCTGCTGGTCATCGTGGACGAGCTGGCCGACCTGATGATGGTCGCCCCCCGCGACGTGGAGGACGCCGTCGTGCGCATCACGCAGCTGGCCCGCGCCGCCGGTATCCACCTGGTGCTGGCCACCCAGCGGCCCAGCGTCGACGTCGTCACCGGCCTGATCAAGGCCAACGTGCCCTCCCGCCTGGCCTTCGCCACCTCCAGCCTCTCCGACAGCCGCGTCATCCTCGACCAGCCCGGCGCCGAGAAGCTGGTCGGCAAGGGCGACGCGCTCTTCCTCCCCATGGGCGCGGGCAAGCCCATCCGCCTCCAGAACGCCTGGGTGTCGGAGAAGGAGATCCGGGCGATCGTCGAGCACTGCAAGAAGCAGTCCGAGCCCAGCTACCGCGAGGACGTGGCGGTCCCCGAGACCAAGAAGAAGGAGATCGACGAGGACATCGGCGACGACCTCGACCTGCTCGTGCAGGCCGTCGAGCTGGTGGTGACCACCCAGTTCGGGTCCACGTCCATGCTCCAGCGCAAGCTGCGCGTGGGCTTCGCCAAGGCGGGCCGCCTGATGGACCTCATGGAGAGCCGCGACGTGGTCGGTCCCAGCGAGGGCTCCAAGGCCCGCGACGTGCTCGTCCAGCCCGACGAGCTGCCCGCCGTGCTGGCCGACATCCGGGGTTCCTGATCCGCGCCGCCGCGTCCGCGCCGCCGCGTCCGCGCGGCGGCGTCCGGGTGCCGCTCGGCACCCGGAAGGTCGGGCTTCCGGCCCCGTGTTACGGCCTTTCCCGAAACTCCACTGGCATCCCTTAAAAACTGGCATGCCCGATTTGGTGGGATCTTGGAGGCTTCATGGGGCGTGGTGACCTGCGCGAAAGCGCCCCGGGCGGCAGAGTGGTCTCTTGCAGCTACACACAGTCGCGGGGGGAGTGCGCATGGCGACGATCGGTCAGACCCTGTCCGCCGCCCGGGTCGCGGCGGGGTACACGGTCGCGGACCTCAGCATCCGTACACGTATCCGGGAACCCGTCCTCACGGCCATCGAGCAGGAGGACTTCCTCTCCTGCGGCGGGGACTTCTACGCACGCGGCCACATCCGCCGCGTCTGCCGCACGCTCGGCCTGGACCCGGCGCCGCTCCTTGCCGAGTACGACCGCGAGCACGCGTCCCGCGCCATACCCGCCTTCGTCCCGCCGCAGCGCCACCCGGCGTCCGTGCCCGAGGCGGCGCGGGCGGCCGCCGCCGCGCGAGCCGAACTCCGTTCGGGGGAGGACGGGGAGGCGGTGATGGCCCACCGCTTCGGCGAGGACGACTCCGGTGTCGGCGCCCAGCGCTGGGGCCACTTCGAACGCAGGCAGTTCCTGACGCGCCAGCCCGACGAGGAGCACCAGGAACACCAGGAGCCCCGCAGACCGCGGCGGGCCGGGTGGATCCCCGGCCCCCGGGAGACCGCCGAGGGGCGCCGCTCCCGTGTTCGGGCGCCCGAGGCCGGGGCCCCCGAGGGCGGGGCCGCCGACGTCGGCCCCGCGCGGACCGGTCCCGTGCGGGGCGGGCCCGCCGACGGCAGGCACCGGGGCGGCGGACACCAGGTCGGCAGGCAGCAGGGCGGCAGGCACCAGGCCGGCAGGCACGGCGGGGGAAACCCCGTCGCCCGCCCCGTGGTCGTCTCCGCCCGCCACCGGCCCGTCGACGCGGTCCGTCGCCACTGGCCCTGGGCCGTGGTCGGGGCCATCTTCCTCCTGGCGCTCTTCGTCGGGATCCGCACCTGGCAGGACTGGGACGCGGGCAACCCGCTGCGCTCGGCCTTCGACTCCTCCACCACCGAGAGGACCGTCGACTCCGCCGTGGGGGCGGAGGAGGCCGCGGCGGCGCAGGAGCCCGTCGAGTTCACCGTCGAGCTCAGCGCCTCCGGACGCAGCTGGGTCGAGGTCACCGGAGCCGAGGGCGAGGACCTCTACGTCGGCTACCTGCTGGAGGGCGACGTCAAGGACTACGTGACCGAGGACATGCTCAACCTGTGGGTCGGCGACGCCGGAGCGGTCAGCGTGACCGTCGACGGCGAGAGCTCCGGTCCCCTCGGGCTTCCGGGCGAGGTCAAGGAGATCGTGGTCGGCCCGGACGGCGTGCGGCAGTGACCAAGCCGTACCCCGGCCCGGATCGTTCCGGGCCGGGGTACGGGCGGGTGAGCCGACCAAGGTAATGTGGGGTGCTGCGGGCGGCGCCAGGCGACGCCGTGTACCGAGCACGGCCGAGCGGTCCGGTCCGGGACGGCCCCCCGCGCCACCCGAAGCTCTCCCACACGCTTGGAAGCCATGTCATCGCGCCGTACTGTCTCACTCGTCACCCTGGGGTGTGCGCGTAACGAGGTCGACTCCGAAGAGCTGGCCGGGCGCCTGTCCGCGGGCGGCTGGGACCTCGTCGAGGGCGACACCGAGGCCGACGTCACCATCGTCAACACCTGCGGGTTCATCGACGCGGCCAAACAGGACTCCATCGAGACCCTCCTGGAAGCGGCGGAGAACGGCGGCAGAGTCGTCGCCGCCGGATGCATGGCCGAACGCTACGGCTCCGAGCTGGCCCAGGCCCTGCCCGAGGCGCAGGTCATCGGTTTCGACGACTACGCGGCCATCAGCGACCGGCTCGACGACGTCGTGGCCGGACGGACCCTGGTCCCGCACGACCCCCGCGACCGGCGCACGCTGCTGCCGATCAGCCCGGCCGAGCGCGACGCCTCCCAGGCCCACGTCCCCGGCCACGCCAGCTTCGCCGACGCCGCCGGGGCCGAGGGCACCGAGCTGCCCTACCGCGCCTCCATCCCGCGCCGCCGCCTGGTCGGCGGACCGGTGGCCAACCTCAAGATCGCCTCCGGCTGCGACCGGCGCTGCACCTTCTGCGCCATCCCGACCTTCCGGGGCGCCTACCTCTCCCGCCGCCCCGACGACATCGTGCGCGAGGCCGAGTGGCTGGCTTCCGAGGGCGTGCGCGAGGTGTTCCTGGTCAGCGAGAACTCCACGTCCTACGGCAAGGACCTGGGCGACGTGCGCGCCCTGGAGAAGCTCCTGCCCCGCCTGGCCGCCGTCGAGGGCCTGGAGCGGGTCCGGGTCAGCTACCTCCAGCCCGCCGAGGTCCGCCCCGGCCTGGTGGACGTGCTCACCGGCACCCCCGGCGTGGTGCCCTACTTCGACCTGTCCTTCCAGCACGCCAGCGGCACCCTGCTGCGCCGCATGCGCCGCTTCGGCGACCGCGAGCGCTTCCTGGAGCTGCTGGACACGGTCCGCGAGCGCGCCCCCGAGGCGGGCTCGCGCTCCAACTTCATCGTGGGCTTCCCCGGCGAGACCGAGGCCGAGTTCGAGGACCTGGTCTCCTTCCTCTCCGAGGCCCGGCTGGACGCCATCGGCGTGTTCGGCTACTCCGACGAGGAGGGCACCGAGGCCTTCGACCACGGGGGCAAACTGCCCGACGAGGTCGTCGCCGAGCGCGTGGACCGGCTCAACCGCCTCTCCGAGGAGCTGATGACCCAGCGCGCCGAGGAGCGGATCGGTTCGGAGGTGACCGTGCTGGTGGAGACGGTGCTGGAGGACGGCGCCTACGAGGGCCGCGCCGAGCACCAGGCCCCCGAGGTGGACGGCAGCACGATCCTCTACGGCGAGGGCCTCGCCGTCGGCGACCTGGTGCGCGCCACCGTCATCCAG
Source organism: Nocardiopsis synnemataformans DSM 44143 (assembly GCA_000340945.1). GTDB lineage: Bacteria > Actinomycetota > Actinomycetes > Streptosporangiales > Streptosporangiaceae > Nocardiopsis > Nocardiopsis synnemataformans. The sequence goes on from ANAW01000125.1 coordinate 30,416, forward strand.
TCGGCCGGCGCCGACCTCATCGCCGAGCAGGACGACACCCACGGGGAAGCCGCGGACAGATGAGCACCCCCGACCCCGCGGCCACCCCCGCCCCCCGCGTCCCGCTGTGGAACATCGCGAACATCCTCACGATGAGCCGCCTGCTCATGGTGCCGCTCTTCGTGTGGTTCATGTTCCTGGACGGCTCCTGGTGGCGGTTCGCCGCCTTCTCCGTCTTCGTGCTGGCCGCCATCACCGACCGCGTCGACGGTGAGATCGCCCGCCGCCGCAACCTGGTCACCGACTTCGGCAAGATCGTCGACCCCATCGCGGACAAGGCGCTCACCGGCTCCGCGCTGGTGGTGCTCTCCCTCCAGGGCGACCTGTGGTGGTGGGTGACCATCGCCATCCTGGTCCGCGAGTGGGGCATCACGGCGCTGCGCTTCGCGGTCCTGCGCTACGTGGTCATGCCGGCGAGCCAGGGAGGCAAGCTCAAGACGGTCCTCCAGATCGTCGCGATCAGCGTCTACCTCTTCCCGCTCCAGGTGCTGCCCTTCAGCGAGGTCTTCGTCTGGTTCGCGCACATCGTGATGGCCGCCGCGCTGGTGGTCACCCTGTGGACCGGCCTGACCTACGTGTTCGACGCCGTCCGCGCGGTGCGCGCCCGCAAGGGCCACACCGAGTGACGGGGGAACAGGACCCGCCGGGCCCCGACCCGGACCCGCGTGCCGGAGCGCTCACCGCGGCCGGGGCCGCCCACAGGGCCCTGCTCGCCGCCGGCGCCACCTGCGCCACCGCCGAGTCGCTGACCGGCGGTCTCGTCGGCGCCCACCTCACCGCGATCCCGGGCGCCTCGGGCACCTACCGGGGCGGGGTCGTGGCCTACGCCACCGACGCCAAGGACAGCGTCCTGGGCGTGCCCGGCGGCCTCCTGGCCGAGCACGGCGCCGTCCACCCGGAGGTGGCCGAGCACATGGCGCTCGGCGTCCGCCGCCTGCTGGGCTCCGACTACGGCGTCGCGGTGACCGGCGTGGCCGGACCCGACCCCCAGGACGGCCAGCCCGTCGGCACGGTCTTCGTGGCCGTCGCCACACCGGACGGGGCCACCCGGTGCCGCCGTTTCCGTTTCACCGGGGACCGTGCGGGTATCCGATACCGCACGGTCGAGGGGGCGCTGCTGCTCCTGGACTCGGCTGTGCGCGGGAGCACTGAGGAAAACACCCGGGGTTGAACTTTTCGGGCTGTTCTTCCTTTCCCCACCCTTGGGAACAAAACCACCCCCGGGCGGGGTTCCCCCTCCAGCGAACAGGACGGCAAGAGGTGCCCGAATCGGGCGTGGGGCAGGTACGGTGGTGTATATGAAGGTCGCTACCGGTGGGAGGGAGCGCGAATGATGGTCCTGCTTCGTCACCTACTTGGTGACGTGCTCAGGCGGCTCCGGCAGCGCCAGGGCCGCACCCTCCGTGAGGTGTCGGCCGATGCACGTGTATCCCTCGGTTACCTGTCGGAGGTCGAGCGCGGGCAGAAGGAAGCCTCTTCCGAACTGCTCTCCTCGATCTGCGGGGCGCTCGGCGTCCCGCTTTCGCAGGTACTGAGAGAGGTCTCCGACCAGCTCGCCCTCGCGGAGCTCCAGGAGGCCGCGCTGCTGGGTGACGCGGTCACGACCGACCCCGTCTCCGCCCAGGACCTCGGCATCGACCCGGTACCGGATCGCGTTCCCCAAGTCGCCGACATGGTGGGGGTCTGACCCCTCCTCGGAACTGTCCGTCCATCGTCACCGTGACCACGAAGAAGGAGCCGACCACACGGTCGGCTCCTTCGGTGTTCGCGGGACCTTCGCGCGGGGCGGCGGTCAGCGGTGGGTGTGGTTCACCCAGGCCTCGGGGTCCTCGGCCAACGACCGCACCGTGTCGGGCAGCTCGTTGGTCACCAGGTGCTGGAGGTTGACGCCCTCCAGGATCGCGCGCTCGCTGGCGCGCAGGGCGATCCACACCTGCTGGAGGCTGCGGGCGGCGCCGTCGTAGTCGACGTGCTCGGGGCGTTCCCCGCGCACGTTGGCGAGCGGTCCGTCGACCGCGCGGATGATGTCGGCCAGGGAGATCTCCCCCGCCGGACGGGCCAGCCAGTAGCCGCCGACGGGACCGCGCTGGCTGCGTACCAGACCGGCCCGGCGTAGCTGGGTGAGGATGTTCTCGAGGAATTTTCCGGGGATGGCCTGCGCGCGTGCGAGCTGTTCGGCCGTCACCGGCCCCTCGTCGGCGACGGCGAGCTCCGCCGCCGCGCGTAGCGCGTAGTCGACCCGGGCTGAAAGGCGCATGCTGTGATCATATTCGTCAGTGGACCCCGTCCTTCAGGACTGGAGTGACCGTTCCGAAGGCGCGAGAATCGCGCTACTCTGTGTGTTGGTCCGATAACCGAGGATCGCGCGGACGGACTAGCCCTCGTGGTGAGCCGTGCCAGCCTGCGGAGACCTCTGGGTTGTCATGTCGGTGAAGCAGGAACCAGCTGCGGCCGCGAGGCGCGCAGCGCCTACGACCCCGTGGGGGTAGTAGGAATCCCTCTCCCTTGGGAGGGGGAGGAAGTCAATATGCCGTGTTTACGTAGGCGAATGGGGCACCGGGCGCCGACGGGAACGCCGACGGCCGGGATGCTTCAGGCTAAGGGTACTTCTCCTACCGGGTTGCGGGGACATCGGTGACGTTCCCGCTCTCGGGGGTGTCCCGTCCCAGTATGTCCGCCGCCGTGACCTCCGTCACCGGAACGCGCCGACCCGGCCGGTCGCGGACCGGCCGGGTCGGGGGTACGGAGTCGGGGGCTCAGTTCACGCCGGGGGCGGGGGCGCCCACCGGGGCCCCCAGCAGCTCGGCCGCGCTCAGCCCGTTCACGTGCGCGGCGCCGTAGGTGCTCACGTGCGCGCCGCAGTCGGGCCGCCAGATGGGCAGCCCCATCTCCACCACCACGGCGTCGGGGTGCGCGCTGAGCAGGCGGTTGACGAGCGCCTGGGCGGAGGGGTAGCGGTGCGCGTCCCGCACCACCACGACCAGGTCGCGGTCCTGGGCGCTGGCGGCCAGCCGGTCGGCGTGCGCGACGTCGGGGGAGACCCGCTCGGTGCCCGGGAACCAGGGGGACAGGCCCCAGGGGACCTCGCCCACCGCCATGCCGGAGGGGGCGTCCACCTCCACCACGTAGGGGTCCGCCAGCGGCGGCAGGTCGCCGTCCACGCGCACCGCGCGGCGGGCGCCGACCAGTCCCACCCCGTCGGCCGCGGGCACGTCCGAGCGCCGGGTCTGGGCCGTGCGGATCCAGGTGCGCAGATCGGCGTTGCGCCCGGCGGCCTCCTCCAGGCGCTCCCCGGACAGGCGGCCCCCCTGGACCGCCTCCACCAGCGCGGCGCGGATCAGCTCGACCTGGTCGGCGTAGACGAACCGGCCCAGGCACAGGAGGTCCACTCCGGCGGCCACCGCGCGCACGCAGGCCTCGGGGATGCCGATCCGGCCGCTGACGCCCTGCATGTCCATGGCGTCGCTGACCACGGTGCCGGTGAAGCCCAGCTCGCCGCGGAGCAGGTCGTTGAGGATGCGCGGGGTGAGCGTGGCGGGGCCGTCGCCGCCCAGGCCGGGCATCTCGATGTGCGCGGTCAGGATCGACCGGACGCCCGCCTCCACGGCCGCGCGGAACGGCAGCAGCTCGCGGCGGCGCAGCAGGTCGGCGTCGGCCTCCACGCGCGGCAGCACGTGGTGGGAGTCCTGGGATGTGGCGCCGTGTCCGGGGAAGTGCTTGGCGCACGCGGCCACGCCCGCCTCCTGGAGGCCGAGCACGGCGGCGGCCGCGTGGCGGGCCACCAGTTCGGGGTCGGACCCGAAGGAGCGGGTGCCGATCACCGGGTTGTCGTCGGCGACGTTGACGTCCACCGAGGGCGCCAGGTCCAGGTTGAAGCCCAGCTCGGCCAGGCGCCCGCCCAGGGAGCGCAGGGTGGCGCGGGTCAGGCCGGGGTCGTCCACCGCGCCCAGGGCCGCGTTGCCGGGGTAGTCGCTGCCCTGCGCCTGGCCGATGCGGGTGACGTCGCCGCCCTCCTCGTCCAGGGAGATCAGCGGGGTGTCGGTGACCCCGGCCAGGGTCGCGTTGAGCGCGGCCACCTGCTCGGGGCCGTCCAGGTTGTTGTGGAACAGACAGACGCCGGAGATCCCGTCCGCCAGACCCTCCAGGACCCAGCGCGGGGCTTGGTAGGACTCGAAGGGCACCAGCAGCGTGGCGTTGGCCAGACGCGCCAGGGTCGGGTCGTACGGCATGACGAACTCCGTTCGGTGAGCGAAGGGGTGCCCGTGGTCGGGCAGACGAAGGGCGGAGGAGCGGGGGGAAGGGGGGAGGGCGCGCCCGGAGCGGGACCCGCGGTGTCCGTCGCGGGACCCGCCCCGGCGGGAGGGGCGCGGTCAGCCCTTGACCGCGCCCATGGTCAGGCCGGAGACCATGCGCCGCTGGACGAACAGGAAGAAGATCATCACGGGGATGGTCAGCAGGGTGGAGGCGGCCATGATCGGCCCCCACTCGGTGCCGAACCGGCCGAAGTAGTAGGACAGGGTCAGCGGCAGCGTGTAGTTGTCGGTGCTGCGGCCCAGGAACGTCAGCGCGACGATGAACTCGTTCCACGCGGTGATGAAGGCGAAGATGCTCGCCGCGACCAGGCCCGGCGCGACCAGGGGCATCAGGATGCGCCAGAAGACGGTCCAGGCGTTGGCCCCGTCGATGGCGGCGGCCTCCTCCAGCTCCTTGGGCACCGCGGCCACGAAGCCCCGCAGCATCATGATGGTGATCGGCAGGGACACGGCCGTGTACACGATGAGCAGGCCGGACAGGTTGCCGAGCAGCTCCACGCCGCTGATGTCGGACAGCTGCCGGAAGTTGATGAAGATGGAGATGATCATCGCCTCCATCGGCACCATCTGGATCACCAGCAGCAGCATGATGAAGGCGGTGCGCAGCCGGAAGCGGAACCGGGCCACCGCCACGGCGGCCAGCAGCGACAGGAACGCGCCCATGGCCACGGAGGCCAGGGTGAGGAACAGGCTGTTGCCCAGGAACTGCCAGAAGTTCACCCCGGGGATCAGCTGGCCGTTGAGCACCCGGTCGAAGTGCTCCAGGGTCGGCGCCACGGGGAAGATCGTCTGGTCGCGGGTGAAGATCTCGCCCACCGGCTTGAAGGCCGTGATGATCATCCAGTACACGGGGAACACCGAGAACAGGAACACCGCGAGGCCGGCCAGGTACAGCGGAAGACGGCGCAGGCGGCGCAGCGGGCCGCGGCGGTGGACGCGCGGCGGGCGGCTCGGGCCGCCGGTCCCGGCGCCCCCGGTGGCGCGCTCGCGGACGGCGCTGGCGGAGGTCTGGTCGATCGCGGTCATCGGGTCTCCCCCTGGCGGATCATGATGCGCAGGTAGTACGCGGTGACGGCGAGGATCATCACGGTCATGACCACCGCGATCGCCGAGCCCATGCCGTAGTTCGCCGGGCTGGCGCTGAAGCCCTGCTGGTAGATGTAGTACGAGAGCAGGTAGACGTCCTTGTTCTGGAAGCTGTTCGCCAGGATGTACAGCTGGGTGAACACGCGCAGGTCCCAGATGATCTGCATGACCAGCAGCAGGGCGAACAGCGGACGCAGCATCGGGAACGTGATGTTCCAGAAGGCCTTCCAGCCGCCCGCGCCGTCCATCCTCGCGGCCTCGTACAGCTCGTACGGGATGCTCTTGAGCCCGGCGAGCACGGAGACGGCCACGAAGGGGAAGGACTGCCAGACGATCACGGTGATGAGGATCGTGAACAGCGAGAGCGGTTCGAGGAACCAGTTGTACTCCAGCCATCCGCTGCCCACCAGCCAGTCCGGCATCCGGTCCAGGAGGACGTTGACCAGGCCGCGCTCCGGCAGGAACAGCCAGCGGAAGACCAGGGAGGCGCTCAGCGCGGGGGTGGCCCAGGCGAGCATCATGCCCAGGGCCACGAACGCCGAGAACCACTTGGGGAGCTTGTTCAGCAGCAGCCCCACGAGGGTGCCCAGCACCATCGTGATGCCGACCATCAGCACGCAGACCACGACCGTGTTGCGCAGGATCCCCCAGAACTCGGGGTCGGTCAGCAGCGCCTGGTAGTGCGCGAAGCCGTTCCAGGTCGGCCCGGGCTGGTTCGGCAGGAGGTTGCGGGTGGTGAAGCTGGTGAGCGAGTACCACACCATCTGCACGATCGGCCACAGCAGCACGACCGCCAGGAGGATCAGGGCCGGGGCGATGAGCAGGTACGGGGTGGGAAGCGTGCGGCGGCGCGGTGCGGGCTCGGAGGCGGGGGTCTTGACGGCCTCCTCGCGCTCGCGCGCGGGCGCTGGTTCGACGGTTTGTGCCATGGTCTTCTCAATCGAGGCGTGGGCCGACCGCGGCGGGCGGGGCCTGGGGCCCCGCCCGCGCACAGCTCTACTCAGTGAGGCGGGGCGGGCTACTCGACCGGCTCGTTGAGGATCGAGGTGAGCTCCTCGTTGGCCGCGCCCAGGACCTCCTCGGGGTCACCGCCCTGCACGATCTCCAGGACGGCGCTCGGCAGGATCTTGTTGTCCTGGTCGGCCGCGGTCCAGCGCGGGGTGGTCGGGAAGAACTCGGTGTGCTGCATCTGCTCGGCGGCCGCGGCGGTGGCGGGGTCCTGCTGGTACTCCTCGCTCTCCAGCAGGTGCGGGTAGGCCGGGAAGAAGCCCGCGACGTCGGCGTAGCCCTGGCTGCCCTCCTCGTTGCCGAGGACGGTCAGCAGCTCGAAGGCCAGGTCCGGGTGCTCGGTGGTGGTGAACACCGTCAGGGCGGAGCCGCCCGCGAAGGCCGGGGCGATGCCCTCGGCGCCGGGGATGGGCGCGGCGACGATGTTCTCGATGACGGACGGGTCCGCGGCCTGCTCCTCCATGGAGCCGACCGCCCAGCCGCCGTCGATGTACATGCCCAGCTCGCTGTTGGCCATGTCGGCCAGCGCGATGAGCTCGTTCTGGCCGACGTAGTCCTGCGGCGAGATGCCGTCGGTGGTCAGGCTGGCGTAGAACTCGATGGCCTCGACGGTGGCGGGGTCGGTGAGGTTGCCCTCCCACTCCTCGCCGTTCTGCTCCGCGATCGAGCCGCCGTTGCTCCAGATGAAGCTGGCGATGCCGTTGGTGAAGTCGGTCGGCGCGGCGAAGCCGGGGACGTCGTACTCCTCCTCGATGGCCTCGGCCACCTCGACGAGCTCGTCCCAGGTCGTCGGCGGCTCGTGGCCGATCTCCTCCAGCCAGTCCGCGCGGTAGTACAGGGTGCGCACGCCCGAGAACCACGGGACGCCGTACTGGACGCCCTCGTAGGTGCCGTACTCCAGGGCGTTCTCGTCGATGCCCGCGGCGGCGTCCCAGCCGCTGACCTGCTCGGTGATGTCCATCAGGGCGCCCTGCGCGGCCCAGCCCGCCACCTGGTCGTTGCCGACCTCCAGCACGTCGGGGGCGTCGCCGCCGGCGAGGGCGTTGGTGATGGCCTCCTGCGCGTCGGGCCAGGGAATGAACTCGACCTCGACGGAGACGTCCGGGTTGCCCTCCTGGAAGCGCGCCTCGGCGTCCTCGAAGTACTCGACGAGGGGCTCCTGGGAGGTGCCCATGACCCAGACGGTCAGGCTGTCGGCCTCGCCGCCCCCGTCACCGGAGTCGGAGCCTCCGCAGGCGGAGGCGAGCAGGACCACGGCCGTGGCCGCGGCGATCTTCGGGAACCTCATCTGTATCTCTTCTCCCTTCGCACGACGCGCCGGGGTGCGACGCCTGTGCTCGAACCGACCTGGGATGATCATGAGATCACCCGGCGGCTCGACGTCTTGTGGGGGTTGTGCTGGGATAGCACGTTGGCCGCCCCGCCGGAGCGGGTACCGGGAGGGCCCAGCGGGTATCGGAAGGGCCCGAAGCGGGCCTTGCCAGGACGTGACCTCCTGTGAGGTTGTGAGCTAAATTAACAGGAAACTTTCCTAATAAAAACAGGGTGAGGTGTCACGGTTATGTCTCAACGTCCGGGGACTCCCCGGCTGCTACGCCAGCTCAACGACCGCGCGGCACTGGAACTGCTCCTGTCCGCCGGGCCTTTGACGAGGACGCAGCTGGGAACGCGTACCGGCCTTTCCAAGGTGACCGCCTCCCAGTTGCTCGCGCGGCTGGAGGAGCGGGACCTGGTGCGCGTCGTGGGCAGCCAGGCGGGCGGGCGGGGGCCCAACGCCGCGCTGTACGCGGTGGTGCCCGAGAGCGCCTACGTCGCTGCCCTGGACGTCAGCGCGCGCCGGGTGACGGCGACGATCGCCGACATCACGGGCCGCATCGTCAGCGACGTCGCGGTCGACCCCAGCGCCTCCGACGACCCCGTCGCCCTCGTCCACACCGCGGTGATGCGCCTGGCCGACACCGCCGGGGTCGGGCTGGACAGGGTCCGCGCCTGCGTCATCGGCACCCCCGGCGTCGTCGACCCCCGCACCGGCGACATCCGCTTCTCCTTCGACCTGATGTCCTGGCACGAGGGCATCCTGGAGGCCCTGCGCGCCGACCTCAAGCGCTCGGTCATGATCGAGAACGACGTCAACCTGGCCGCCCTGGCCGAGCACTCCGAGGGCGCCGCCGCGGGGGTGGCCGAGTTCGTCCTCATCTGGCTCAGCGCCAACGGCGGCGTGGGCATGTCCACCATGATCGACGGCCGCATCCACCGGGGCCGCTCGGGCGGCGCGGGCGAGATCGGCTACCTGCCCGTGCCCGGGGCGCCCATGCCCACCGACGTGGGTCTGTCCGGCGGCTACGAGTCCCTGCGCGACGGTGCCAGCCGCGAGCTGCCCCACGGGTTCCAGGCGCTGGTCAAGGCGGGGCAGGTGGTCGAGCTCGCCGCCGGGTACGGCATCGAGGGCACCGACGTCACCGAGGTGGTCGGGGCGGCCTCCGCCGCCGGGACCCCGGAGGCGGACGCCTTCCTGGACGACTTCGCCGAGCGCCTGGCCCGCGGGGTGGCCGCCGTCACGGTGATCCTGGACCCCGGCCTGGTGGTGCTCGGCGGGGACGTGGCCCGGGCGGGCGGTGTGAAGCTGGCCGAGCGGGTCCAGGCGGCCACCGCGCGCATCGCCCCGAACGCGACCGAGGTCGCGCTGGGACGGGTGGAGGGCAGCCCGGTGGTGCGGGGCGCGCTGCTGCACGCGCTGGAACGGGCCCGGGAGGACGTCTTCTCCTCGACGGTCTGAGCCCGCCGGGCTCCGGCCCCATGGGAGCCCTCCCACGGCGGCGGGCGCACGCTTCCGCCAGCGGTCCTTCCCCCGGCCGCTCCTTTCGGTCCTTCGTCCGCGTCCCGGCACCCCTCACCCGGCCGGGGCGCGGCCGACCAACCGCCGAAGGGACCGTCAGAGCACCAGCTCGAAGGAGCCTCAGAGCACCAGCTCGAAGGAGCCGAAGACCTCTTCCACGATCGGCGCGTACTCCTCCCGCTCGGATTCGGGAACGTCGAACTGGAGGTGGTACCCCTTGCCCTCCTCCGCGACGACGGCGTACCTCCACAGCATCCACCGGTCGGGCGGGCCCCAGTCGCTGTCGCGGTAGGTCGCCTCGAGGTGGGAGGTGTCCCATCCCGAAGGCGCGGATGGATCCTCCTCCAGGCTGAGCCGCTGCCAGTCCGAGATGTTCGGTTCCCCCGCGATCGCGGTCTCCGCGGCCTGCTGGTACTCGCTGGCCGTACGCGGCTCGACGCCCTCCAACGAGAAGACGGTGAAGCTGATCCGGTGGTCGGCGTTGGGAGAGTAGAACTCGTAGTTGGACAGGACGCCGGAATCCTTGGCCTCCGCGTCCCTGGCGATGTACACGGTGCGCCACCTCTGGGGATGGCGCATGACGACGCCGTCATCGTCAAAGGTGGAGTACTCGACCGGCGGTGGGGCGGATGCGGAGGGTGCGGCGGGCGCTGGGTCCGCGGTCTGCTCCGGTTTCGCGGCCTCACCGAGCACCGGGGCCGCGGCGGCCCCGGAAGAGGGCGGGGACGGGCGCTGGAACGCCACCAGTGCGGCGGCCGCGACCACCGGCACACACACGAGGCTGAGCCCGACCAGCAACGGGCGTCGTGTTCGCGGACCGGGCGGGGGGAGCGGGGAGTCAGGTCGCGGTGGTGACGCCTGGGGCGGAGCGCCGTTCGGTTCCGCCGGTTCCGTCGGTTCCGTCGGTCTCCTGTGGTGCGGGGCGTGTCCGGGTTCGTGCACGAAGGCCTCCGGCATGGGGGATGGGAGCGCACCTGATTGTAGGTAGGCGAAGAGCCGGGGCGGGCACGGAGGGCTCAGGTCGGCCGGGCCATCACCACGCGCGGCAGCACACGGATCCCCGCCCGCTCCTCGGCCCGCCAGACCTCCTCCAGCCCCGGGCCCCACTCCGCCCGGGGGAGCACGGCGAACCCGCGGTCGGCGTACCAGGGCCCGTTCCACGGCAGGTCGCGGAAGGTGGTGAGGGTGAGGCGGGTGTGACCGGAGGCCGCCGCCTCGGCGCACACCGCCTCCAGCAGGGCGCCGCCGATCCCGCGCCTGCCGTGACCGGGGTGCACGGCCAGCTGCTCCAGGTGCGGGCTCCCGTCCACGGTCACGGTCGCGGCCAGACCGACCACGGGGCCGCCCGTCGCCGGGTCCTCGGCCACCAGGACCCGCTCCGCGTGCGCGAGCATCTCCCGGGGGTCGTCGGGGGGCAGGACCACCCCGGCCTCGGAGAACACGGAGTCCGCCGCCAGCGACACCTCCACCGCGCGCGGTTCTTCCTCCGGCCGCATCGGTCGGATCCCCTGTGGCCTCACTGGCCTCACTGGCCTCACTGACCCCACTGGCCTCACTAGTCCCATTAGTCCCTCTGACCCCTCTGGTCTCACCGGTCTTCCTCGTGCTCGTGCTTTCCCGGCGCGGACGCCATCCTGGCCGGTTCCGGCCACCGCGGCCAGTCGTTTTCGCGTCCCGGCGCGGTGACCGGGGAAGGCGCGCGGGCCCGCCCGTAGGGCTCGGGCTGGGGGGATCGCCGCAGGGGGTTGGGCTTCTTCGCAAAGCCCAGCCATCCCCCCGTAGAGCCCGGGCTCTACGGGTGCGTGGTTGCTGACGCAAGGACGCTCTACAACTTGCGGACCCCCTACGACGCGCGGTCACGTGCGGGGCTTCGTGGTCGCTGTTGGTCTGAACCGTGTACCCCCGTTCCCACGTGGCTGAGGGGTCACTCCCGGTGGGCGTTCCACCCGGCGCTCTTCCGACCGCCTTCGTGACGCCCACCAGACACCTGGAGTGACCGGAGCGCAGGGATCTCCTTCGCCAAGTTCGCTAGGCGAACTTGCCCTCAGTCGGTCCCCGCCCCCAGCACTGAACCTTGTTGCCAGTGCCCACCACGACCACCCCCCAGGGGCTGGCGGGGAATGTGCGGGCTCTACGGGTGCCTGGCTGAGGTCGCTTGAAAAGGGACAACCCCCTGGGGCGGGACACCGCTGAAAGTTCCCCCTCAACCCCCCGGGACGAAACGCGACCGCGGACCGAACCCACAACCCCATTAACTTGCTGATGCAGCGACGCTCTACGCCAACCCCGCTGTCTCCAGCGTCAGCCCACGCTCTACGAGTGACTGGCTGAGGTCGCCTGAAAAGGGACACCCTCTGCGATGCACCGCCGCTGCGCGCTCTACTCCGACCCCCACGGGTGAACGGTCACCAGACGTTCTACCTCAACCCTCTGCGATGCACCGCCGCTGTGCGCTCTACGGGCGCAGGCGCAACCCCTTCGGGGTCACGTGGAACCCCGCCGCCACCAGCGCGACGTCCACCGGCGTCGCGAACACCTCCGCCCCGTCCGCGCGCTCCACCGTCAGCGCCCCCGCGCGTCCGTCCCGCACCGCCCCGGCCAGGGCGCGGGCCGCCCGCTCCAGCAGGGCGGGCGGCGAACCGAAGGTCAGCACCGAGCGGCCGCCCCGCCCCACGTACAGGGTCAGCCGCCCCTCGTCGATCACCACCAGGGCGCCCGCCGACCGGCCGGGCCTGGCCTGCGCGTCCCCGGGCCAGGCCAGGTCCGTGCCGAACGGGTTCGCCGGGTCGGTCGCCGCCAGCACCACCGGTTCCGCCGCGCCCCCGGAGACCGCACGCAGCCGGTCCACCGCGCCCGGCAGCGCGAACTGGGCGCCGCCCAGCCCGTCCACGAAGTAGCCGCGGCGCACCCGGCCCGACTCCTCCATCGTCCGCAGCACCCGGTACTCGTCCGGGGAGATCCGCCCGCCCTGGTACCCGCGCACCAGTACGCCCCGGCGCTCCAGCCGCGCCTCCAGCCGGGCCAGGACCCGCCTGGTGGGGTCGCCCTCCCGTTCGGGCAGGGCCCACCACCGCCCCGCGGCCGTGGGCGGTCCCGACCGGGTGGGCAGCACCGGACGCGCCCGCCGCCCCGCCCGCGAGGGCGCGCGGCGCGGGGCGGTTCCCGAGTCCAGCACCGCGCGCAGCGGGGCCAGGGTGTCGTTGGTGACGCAGCCCGACCACACCAGCTCCCACAGCGCCGCGACCAGCTCCGCGTCCGTCACGGCCGAGGCGCCCGCCACACGGTCGGCGACGTCGCGGAAGAACAGCGCCCCGCCCCCGCGCAGCGCCTCCAGCACCGCGTGGGCCGTGGAGCCCTCCTCCGGCGGCACCGGCTCGGGCAGCAGCAGGGGCGCCTCGTCGGCCGGGGCCAGGCGCACCCACCCGTCCTGTCCGGGCAGCGCGCCCGCCCCGGCCCACACGACCTCGCCCGCCTGCGTCAGCTCGTCCAGCCGGTTGGGCGCGTAGTCCTCCACGCGGGAGGGCAGCACCAGGGACTCCAGCGCCGACGCCGCCACCGTCGCGCCGCGCAGCGACTCCACGGCCTCGAACACCGCGTCCGGTCCGCGCCAGCGCTCACCGGCGACGGCGCGCTGCCACAGCGGCGCGAACGCGGCCAGCGCGGTCTGCGCGACCGGCTCCACCTCGCTCCGCAGCCGCGCGACCGACCCGCGCCGCAGCCGCCGCAGCACGTCGGCGTCGCACCACTCGGTGCCCGTCCCGCCGGGCCGGAACCCGCCCTGGTGGATCCGCCCCCGCCGGGACAGCTCCCGCAGCACGCCCTCCACCACGTCCGCGCCGAGCCCCAGGCGGGCCGCCGCCTCACCGGAGGAGAACGGCCCGTGCGTGCGCGCGTAGCGCGAGACCAGGTCGCGGGTCGGCGCCTCCACCGGTTCCAGGAGGGCATCGGCGACACCGGCGGGCGGTCGCGCGCCCAGCGCGTCGCGCAGCCGCGCCGCGTCCTCCACCGCGCACCAGCGCTCGGCGCCCGCCACGGTCATCCGCACCGCCCGGCCAGCGGACTTCAGCTCCTCCAGCCACTCCCGCCGTGCTCCCCGCGCCCCGGCCTCCTCCGTGGTCAGCGGCCCCACCTCGCGCAGCAGGTCGGCCGCGCCCTCGGCGTCCCGGGCGCCCGAGCCGGGCGCGGTCCGCTGCAACAGCGCGCCGACCTCCTCCACCACGCGCGGGTCGAGCAGCTCCCGCAGGTCCGCCTCGCCCAGCAGGTCGGCCAGGAGCGAGGTGTCCAGGGTGAGCGCCTGCGCGCGCAGCTCGGCCGCGGGGGCGTCCCCCTCGTACAGGAACGCCGCCGTGTACTCCATCATCAGCGAGCGCGCGAACGGCGAAGCGGCCTCGGTGCGCACCTCGACCACCCGGGTCCGGCGGGACCGGATCCCCTCCAGCGCCTCCACCAGGGCGGGCACGTCGAACACGTCCCGCAGGCACTCGCGCACCGCCTCCAGCACGATCGGGAACGACCCGTACCGGCCCGCGACCGACAGCAGGTTGGAGGCCCGCAGCCGCTGCTGCCACAGCGGCATCCGCCGGTCCGGCCGCTGGCGGGGCAGCAGCAGGGCCCGCGCCGCGCACTCGCGGAACCGCGCGGCGAACAGCGCCGACCCGGGCAGCTCCCCGGTGACCGCCTCCTCCACCTCCTCGGGGTCCAGCGCCACCAGGTCGGCCAGCTCGCCCGGCCGGTCCCAGCCCCCGGCGTCCGGCAGCCGCAGCACGATCCCGTCGTCGCCGTGGACGACCTGCGCGTCCGGGCCGAACCGGTCCCGCAGTCGCCGGGCCAGGGCCAGCGCCCACGGCGCGTGCACCCGCGCGCCCAGCGGGGAGTGCACGACCGCGCGCCAGTCGCCGACCTGGTCGCGGAAGCGCTCGACGACCACGGTCCGGTCGTCGGGCACGTGTCCGGTGGCCTCCCGCTGCTCGGAGACGTACTCCACCAGGTTGCGCGCGGCCCACGGGTCCAGCCCCGCCCCCTCGGCCAGGGCCAGCGCCTCCGCGGGCTCCGCCCCGGCCAGCTCCCGGGTCAGCGCGCCCACCGCCCTGCCCAGCTCCGCGGGCCTCCCCTGCGTGTCGGCCTTCCAGAACGGCATCCGGCCCGGCCGCCCCGGCGCGGGGGAGACCAGCACCCGGTCGGCGGTGATCGCCTCGATCCGCCACGAGGTGGACCCCAGCACGAACACGTCGCCCACCCGCGACTCGTAGACCATCTCCTCGTCCAGTTCGCCGACCCGGGTGGGCGCCCGCCCCGGCGCGGCGGCCCCGTCCCGCCCGGTCAGGTGCACCCCGTACACGCCCCGGTCGGGGATGGTGCCGCCGCTGACCACCGCCAGCCGCTGCGCGCCCGGGCGCGCCCGCAGCACGTCCGCCTCCCGGTCCCACACCAGGCGGGGACGCAGCTCGGCGAACTCGTCCGAGGGGTAGCGGCCCGACAGCATGTCCAGGACCGACTCCAGCACCGTGTCGGCCAGGTCGGCGAAGGGCGCGGCCCGCCGGACCAGGGCGGCCAGCTCCGGCACCGGCCACTCGTCCATGGCGGCCATCGCCACGACCTGCTGGGACAGCACGTCCAGGGGGTTGCGCGGCATCTCCAGGCGCTCGATGCCGCCCGCGCGCATCTGCCCGACCACCACGGCCGTCGCCAGCAGGTCGCCCCGGAACCGGGGGAGGAACACCCCGCGCGAGGTCTCGCCGACCTGGTGCCCCGCCCGGCCGACCCGTTGCAGGCCGCTGGCCACCGACGGCGGCGAGGACACCTGCACCACCAGGTCGACCGCGCCCATGTCCACGCCCAGCTCCAGGCTGGAGGTGGCCACCACGCAGCGCAGCCGCCCCTCCTTCAGCTCGTCCTCGATCAGGGCCCGCTCGGTCTTGGACATCGAGCCGTGGTGGGCTCGGGCGACCACCGGGGGGCCGCCGCGGCTGTGCCCGGACTGGGCGATGA
>ANAW01000126.1:0-4314 GCA_000340945.1 Nocardiopsis synnemataformans DSM 44143
GGTGTACAGGTCGTTGAGGCGGGCGCACAGCTTCTCGGCGGTGCGGCGCCCGTTGGTGAACACGATGGTGGAGCGGTGGGACTCCACCAGGTCCAGGACCCGCCGCTCCACGTGCGGCCACAGGGATCCGCCGCCGCCCGTGCCCCGGGCGTCCCCGCCACCCCCCGCGCCGTCGGAGGGCCGGGTCGGCTCCGGGGCGCCGGGCTCCTCCATGTCGGGGACGGGCACCACCACGCGCAGGTCCATGCCGGGGGAGCCGGGCGGGGCGACGACGTCGGCGCCGCCGAGGAACCGCGCCACCAGCTCGGGCGGGCGCACGGTCGCCGACAACCCGATCCGCTGCGCCGGGCGGTCCAGCAGGGCGTCCAGCCGCTCCAGGCTCAGCGCCAGGTGCGCGCCGCGCTTGCTCCCCGCGAGCGCGTGCACCTCGTCGACGATGACCGTCTCCACCCCCGCCAACCCCTCCCGGGCGCGCGAGGTGAGTACCAGGAACAGCGACTCGGGCGTGGTGATGAGCACGTCCGGCGGCCGGGATGCGAGCCCGCGCCGCTCGGCGGCGGGGGTGTCGCCGGTGCGCACCCCCACGGTGACCGGGGACAGAGCGTGCCCCCCGGCCTCGGCGGCGGCCGCGATCCCGGCCAGGGGGACGCGCAGGTTGCGCTCCACGTCCACCGCGAGGGCCTTGAGCGGGGACACGTACAGCACCCGGCAGCGGCGGGCGCGGTCCTCGGGGACGGGGGCCGAGGACAACCGGTCCAGCGACCACAGGAAGGCCGACAGGGTCTTGCCCGAGCCGGTCGGGGCCACCACGAGCGTGTTCCTCCCGCGCTGGACCGACTCCCAGGCCCCGGTCTGTGCGGGGGTGGGCCCCGCGGGAAAGGCCTGGTCGAACCAGGCCCGGGTGGCCGGTCCGAAGCGTTCGAGGAGGTGTGGCGCACGGCTCATGCCGCCAGTGTGCCCCCGGGCGGGGACAAAGGGGAGCGGACGCGGCGGAGGCCCCGATCACCGATACTGGGCCCGATGAGACTCACGGTTTTCTGGAACAACATGCACGAGCAGTTCGGCGAGGCCTACTCTCAGAGCGTGGCCCGCGACCACGTCCTGGAGGGGCTCGGATCCCGCACGGTGGAGCAGGCGCTCGCCGACGGGGCGGCGCCCAAGGCGGTGTGGCGCGCCGTGTGCGAGGCCTTCGACCTGCCCGCCTCCAGACGCTGATCCGGCGACAGGCGTCCCGCGAGTTCGCCCTCGTTTCGTACGCCACATCGAACACAGGTTCGGGTAGTGTGGGTTATCCACAGGCGGACGTGGGACGTCGCGATTGTCGTACCGACCGCGTAGCGTCGTGCTCACCATGAAGAAAAAGGCATCCACCCAACAACAGGGGTATCCCGTGGCATCTGGAGACCGAGACAAGGCTCTCGAAACAGCGCTCGCCCAGATCGAGCGGCAGTTCGGCAAGGGCTCCATCATGCGCCTGGGCGACGACGACCGCCCGCCGGTGGAGTCGATCCCCACCGGGGCGATCGCCCTCGACGTGGCGCTCGGCATCGGCGGCCTGCCCCGTGGCCGCGTCGTGGAGATCTACGGCCCCGAGTCCAGCGGTAAGACCACCGTCGCCCTGCACGCGGTGGCCAGCGCCCAGCGGCTGGGCGGCATCGCGGCCTTCGTCGACGCCGAGCACGCGCTCGACCCCGAGTACGCCAAGAAGATCGGCGTCGACACCGACGACCTGCTGCTCTCGCAGCCGGACACCGGTGAGCAGGCGCTGGAGATCGTCGACATGCTGATCCGCTCCGGCGCGGTCTCCATCATCGTCATCGACTCCGTGGCGGCCCTGGTGCCCCGCGCCGAGATCGAGGGCGAGATGGGCGACAGCCACGTGGGACTCCAGGCCCGCCTGATGTCCCAGGCGCTGCGCAAGATCGCCGGTGCGCTGCACCAGACCAACACCACCGCGATCTTCATCAACCAGCTGCGCGAGAAGGTCGGCGTCATGTTCGGCTCGCCCGAGACGACGACCGGCGGCAAGGCGCTCAAGTTCTACGCCTCGGTGCGCCTGGACGTGCGCCGCATCGAGACGCTCAAGGACGGCACCGACGCGGTCGGCAACCGCACCCGCGTCAAGGTCGTCAAGAACAAGGTCGCGCCGCCCTTCAAGCAGGCCGAGTTCGACATCCTCTACGGGGTGGGCGTCTCGCGCGAGGGCAGCCTCATCGACCTGGGCGTGGAGCACGGCATCGTCCGCAAGTCGGGCGCCTGGTACACCTACGAGGGCACCCAGCTGGGCCAGGGCAAGGAGAACGCGCGCAACTTCCTGCGCGAGAACGCCGACATGGCCAACGAGGTCGAGAAGAAGATCAAGGAGAAGCTGGGCGTGCCCGTCAAGGGCGACGACAGCGCCTCCGGCCCGGCCACCGACACCGCCGAACCCGCCAAGGCTGCCACGGAGGAGGCCCCGGACCCGGCCGCCGCCAAGGCTCCGGCCAAGCGCGCCGCCGCCAGGACCCCCAAGGCGCCCGCGGCTGATGCGTGAGGGGAGCCGGTCCTCGGACCGGCACCACCCCGAGGACGACGGCCCCTTCCCGGGCGGGGCGGCCCCGCCCGGGAAGGACCCCGAGGCCGAGGCCCGCGCCCTGGTCCTGCGGATGCTCACCCACTCCCCGCGCACCCGCGCCCAGCTGGAGCGGGCGCTGTACCGCCGGGAGTACGAGGAGGAGGTCGTCACCTCGGTCCTGGACACGTTCGGCGAGGCCGGACTGATCGACGACGCCGCCTTCTCCCAGGCCTGGGTGTCCTCCCGCCACCACGGAAGACGGCTCTCCCGCCGCGCCCTGGCCCAGGAGCTGCGCACCCGCGGCGTGGAGGAGGACACCGTCCGGGAGGCCGTCGGCGAACTCAGCGACCAGGACGAGGAGGAGGCCGCCCGCGACCTCGCCCGCCGCCGCCTGGCCGCGACCCGGGGCAAGGACAAGGAGACGCGGATCCGCCGCGCCCTGGGCTTCCTGGCCCGCAAGGGCTACTCCTCGGGCCTGTCCTACCGGGTGGTCCGCGAGGAGCTCGAACGCGAGGGCGTGGAGGCCGAACTCCACGCCCCCGACTCCGACTTCTGAGCCGCCACAGCCGACCCCGCCGCGGGCACCGTCACCGTCGGCCGGGTCCCGGCCCCGAATCCTGAGCCGTCACCGCCCGGTGGCGCCCGCCGCCGCGGACCGTGCGGCCCGCTCCGTCCTGCCCAGTCCCGCTCCCAGAGACTCCAGGGAGGGTCAGTCGCCGACCGCGGTCGGGCCAGCGGCGGCCTCCGCGGGCCGCCCGCCCTGCCCGCCCTGCCCGGCGTCCTGTGTGAGGGCGTCGGCGGCGTTCCCGGCGCTCGCGGTGTCCCCGGACTCCCCGGCGTCCTTTGCGCCGGGCTCCAGGGAGTCCTCCGAGGCCGGTTCCGCGCCGTCCTCGGCGGCCCCGGTCTCCGGCGGAGCGGTCACCAGCTCCAGCGGCGCCACGTCGGCCTCGAACCCGAACACCCGCGCGTAGAAGGCCAGCTCCGACTCCAGGGAGCGGATCCGCGCCTCCTGCCCGGTGAACCCGTGCCCCTCGCCCTCGAACTCCAGCAGCGCGTGCGGCGTCCCGCGCCGCCCCAGCGCCGCCGCCATCGCCGTGGCCTGGTCCGGGGTCACGACCCTGTCCTCCAGGCCCTGCACCAGCAGCACCGGCACGTCGATCTCCCCGGCGCGGTTGACCGGAGAGCGCTCCCGGTACCGCTCCACGAACCCCGGCAGCGTCCCCACCAGGGAGTCCAGGAACCGCGACTCGAAGTCGTGCGTGGTCTCGCTGAACCCCAGCAGGTCGGTGACCCCGAAGAGGGACACCCCGCACGCGAACGTGTCCCCGGTCAGCGCCATCAGCGCCGTGTACCCGCCCGCGCTCGGACCGCGGATCGCCAGCCGCCGGGGGTCGGCCAGACCCTGCTCCACCAGGGCGCGGACCGCGGCCACGCAGTCCTCCACGTCCACCACGCCCCACTCCTTGTGCAGGCGCTTGCGGTACGGGCGCCCGTACCCCGTGGAGCCGCCGTAGTTGACGTCCACCACACCGATTCCCCGGCTGGTGAAGTAGGCCTTGGCCAGGTCGAACTCCCGCGTGCTGACCGACACCGGGCCGCCGTGCGCCCACACCACGTACGGCGCGGGGCCGTCCGCGGGCGCGTCCGGGTGGGTCGGCGGGTACACGTTCGCGTGCACCGGCGCCCCGTACCGGCCCGGCAGCGTCTCCTGCCGGGGGACGGGCAGGTAGGCGGCGTCCGGCAGCTCATCGGCGGGCCCG
>ANAW01000127.1:0-15162 GCA_000340945.1 Nocardiopsis synnemataformans DSM 44143
GGGGACGGGCAGGTAGGCGGCGTCCGGCAGCTCATCGGCGGCCCGGCGCAGCACCTCCACCACTCCCGAGTCCGGGTCCAGCCGCACCAGGCACGGCGGCTCGGTCGGCGAGGAGGCCACCGCCACCACGCTGCGCCCGTCGGTGTCCAGCATCGACCACGTGGTCAGGCCGGTCGCCACCGGCGTCAGGTCCAGGGTGTCGGGGTCGTACACGCTCGGGGTCATGTCGGCGTGCCCGTGCAGCGCCACGACCCGGCCCGAGTCCAGCACGCAGAACGACCGGTTGCCCAGGCGGCCCGGGGAGGCGTGGAACTCCTCCTCGGCCGGGTACAGCGCCAGCGCCTGCCCGGTCATCCCCGCCTGGTACAGGTTCCACCAGCCCGGCCAGTCCGAGGCCACGTACAGCGTCGCGTCGTCCGCCCAGGTCGGGGAGACCACCGACTCGTCCACACCGCCCTTGAGGGTGTACTCGCCGGTCAGCCCGGTCTCACCCAGGGCGCCCACCCGCAGCTCGCTGCCGTCCCAGGGCATCCTGGGGTGGTTCCACCGCACGTAGGCCAGGTGGGCGCCGTCCGGCGAGGGGGTGGGGGAGGCGTAGAAGTCCGCGCCCGAGACCAGTTCGCGCACCGCCGAGGGGTCCTGCGCGCCCCGGCCCGACAGCGGCACCGACACGATCGAGCGGCGGACCGCCCCCTCCTCGTGCCTCTCGCGCACGCACAGCACGGCGCGCCCGTCCGCGCTCGGCGCAGGGTCGGCGTAGCGCGAGGCGCCGTCGTCGGGGGTGAGCGGCACCGGTTCCGAGGATCCGCGTTCCAGCAGGTAGAGGCGCTGGTCGGAGGACTGGGAGAACACCACGCCCATGCGGGTGATGGCCTTGTCGTCGCGGCGCGGGACCGGCAGGGGGGGGGGGCCGCCGNCCGCGCTCCAGGGCGCGGGCAGCAGCTCGGTCACCGTTCCGTCGGCGTCACGCCGCATGAGGGTGGTCCGCCCCTCCTCGGGACGACCCTCCTCCCACCAGACCTCCGCGCCCGCGACGGACGGGAACGCCATCCGCCGCACTCCTCGGGCGACGTCACCGGCGCTGATGGGCGATGGCCAGGAGCCGTGGGGGCTCGACAGTTCAGACATGTCCGCTCAGGATGGGTCGTGGGTTCGATGCGATGACATGTCGACCTTAGTCGTCGTTCGCCCGCTTGTGCAGTCCCGAAGGGCCCTCCGCGCGGCGTCCCCGCGACCGCGCTCCGAGGGCCGGGACGACGACGGCCCCGTACGCGCCGCGGGGCGCGCACGGGGCCGTACCGGCCGTGGGGAGGAGGGGTCAGTCCTTCCGGTCCCGCTTGCCGTCCGTGTCGTCGCCGTCCTCGTCGGACTCCGCCGGGCGGGACCCGTCCAGCGTGTCGGGAAGCGGCTCCTGCACGGTGGGCTCCACCGCGACCGACCCCGCGGGGCCGTCGACCTTGAGGCTGCCGCCGCCGGTGCCGCCGCCGGTGCCCGAGGGCCTGACCGGGACGTCCGCGCCGCCCACGGGCTTGGCCGAGGGCCTGCCGCGGCGGGCGTTGCGCCGCTCCAGCCAGATCGCGACCCGGCTCAGCGAGAGGTTGATGGCGATGTAGATGGCCGCGCAGATGATCGCGGCGGGGATCACGTTGCCCTCGCGGGTGGCCAGCAGGGTGAAGCTGCGCAGCATCTCCGGGAAGGCGATGATGTAGCCGAGCGCGGAGTCCTTGAGCAGGACCACGAGCTGCGCCACGATCGCGGGCATCATCGCGGTGATCGCCTGCGGGATGAGGATCATCCGCATGTTCTGGCCCCTGGTCATCCCGATGGCCTGCGCGGCCTCGGACTGGCCCTTGGGCACCGCGAGGATGCCCGCGCGGAAGACCTCCGCCAGCACGGAGCCGTTGTACAGGGTCAGGCCCGTGACGACGGCGGCCAGCGCGGAGACCTGGAAGGTGCCCGAGGGGATGTCGAACAGCTGGTAGGCCACGATGGGCAGCGCCATCGTGAAGAAGATCAGCATCAGCAGCGGGATGCCGCGGAAGAACTCCACGACGGCCCCGGCCGGGACGCGGATCCACCACTTGTCGGACAGGCGGCCGATGCCGAACACCAGCCCGAAGAGGATGGCCAGGACCGAGGCGGTCAGCGCCGCGGTCAGCGTGTTCTGCAGGCCCGGGAGGACGTAGTAGGTCCAGGTGCCGGGCCGCAGGAACGGCTCCCACTTGTCCGCGGTCCACTCGCCCGCGGGGTTGACCGCCCAGGTGGCCGGGTCGCCCAGCAGCCCCCAGGTGAACGGGTTGAACAGGGAGAACCCGGTGTTGCGCAGGGTGCCGTTGAACCCCAGGTACAGGATCCCCAGGCCGATCACGGCCAGGAACACGGTGATGACCGTGTAGATGACGTTGCGCCTGCGGGCCTTGGGGCCGGGTGCGTCGAAGAGGACGGAGGTCTGCGCGCTCATCGGACCACCGCCACGCGCTTGGAGAGCCAGCCGAAGAAGTAGCCCGTCGGCAGGGTCAGGATCAGGAAGCCGATCGCGAAGCCGACGAAGGTCGGCAGGACCGGCGCGATGCCCTGGTCGAACATGAGCTTCATCTCCCTGGACGCCTCCTGAACGCCCAGCCCCGCGACGGAGGCGACGGTCGTGTTCTTGATCAGCGCGATGAGCACGCTGCCCAGCGGGCCGACGACGGTGCGCAGCGCCTGCGGGATGACGATCATCCGCAGGTTCTGGGTGAAGGTCAGGCCCAGCGAACGGGCCGCCTCCACCTGGCCGAGGGGGATCGTGTTGATCCCCGCGCGCAGCGACTCCGAGACGAAGCAGGCGGTGTAGCCGGACAGGCCGATGACGGCCCACCAGAACACGTCCCACGCGACGGTGTCGGACAGGAACAGGCCCAGGGCGCTGTTCAGGCCCAGGCCGCAGAAGAGCAGGACCAGGGTCAGGGGTGTGCTGCGGATGCCCTCGACGTAGGCGGTGGCCAGGCCGCGCAGGAGCGGGACGGGGGAGACCCGCATGGCCGTGAGCAGGATGCCCAGGACGAAGGAGAGGAGGGCGCTGATGAGGGTGAGCCGGACGGTCCATGAGAAACCGTCGACAACCCTGTCGATATTGCTGAGAAAGGCTTCCATGGGTCCCAGCTGGTCAGGGGCCGAACGGCGGGGGCGGGGGCGGGCCCCCCCCGNAGGCGCACGGTCAAGGGAGGGGGCCTACTGGCAGGCGTCGACCTCGGGAGCGGCCTCTTCGTAGGCGAAGTCGGTCTCGCCGAAGGCGCTCTCCAGGGCCTCGGTCGCGTAGCCCTCGTCCCACATCTTCTGGATGGCCGCGTTGACCTCCTCGCACCGCTCCGTGGAGCCGGCGGGCAGGCCCACGCCGTAGCGCTCCTCACCGAAGGGGTTGTTGACCACGCGGTAGGTGCCCGGGTCCTGCGCGGCGAAGCCGGCGAGGATGGTGTTGTCGGTGGTCACCGCGTCGACGGCGCCGTTGCCCAGCAGCGACAGGCACTCGGAGTAGTTGCCCGCCTCGCGCAGCTCGGCGTCGATGCCCATGTCGTCGACGATGTTGTTGGCCGACCGGGAGCCGGAGGCCGAGCACAGGACCTTGCCCGCGAGGTCCTCGGGGCCCTGGATGTCCTCGTTGTCGGCCTGGACCAGGATGTCCTGCTGGGCGACGTAGTACGGACCGGCGAAGTCGACGACCTGGCGGCGCTCGTCGGTGATCGAGTAGGTGGCGATCACCATGTCGACGGTGCCCTGCTGGAGGAAGGACTCGCGGTTGGCGGAGGCGGCCTCGGTCCACTCGATCTGCTCGGGCTCGTAGCCGAGCTCACCGGCGATGTAGGTGGCCACGTCCACGTCGAAGCCGACGGGGGCGTCGCCGTCCAGCAGGCCCAGGCCCGGCTGGTCGTACTTGACGCCGATGGTGATGGTCTCGCCGCCACCCTCGCCGCCGCCACCCTCGCCACCGCCGCTGCCGCCGACGTCGGCGGTGCCACAGGCGCTGAGGGCGAAGGCCAGGGCCGCGGTGCCGCCCAGGATGGTGCTGATGCGACGAACTCGCATGTGGGGTACCTCTTCCTTGCTTCGTGCGAAGAACGCGGGGAAACCTAGTGGGTCAGGATCTTGGACAGGAAGTCCTGGGCGCGCTCGGACCGGGGGTTGGTGAAGAACTCGTCGGGGGTGTTCTCCTCCACGATCTGTCCGTCGGCCATGAAGACGACCCGGTTGGCCGCGCGGCGCGCGAAGCCCATCTCGTGGGTGACCACGACCATCGTCATGCCCTCGGAGGCGAGGTCGGTCATGACGTCGAGGACCTCCTGGACCATCTCCGGGTCCAGGGCTGAGGTCGGCTCGTCGAAGAGGATCACCTTGGGGTTCATCGCCAGGGCGCGGGCGATCGCCACGCGCTGCTGCTGGCCCCCGGAGAGCTGCGCCGGGTACTTGTTGGCCTGGTTGCCGATCTGGACGCGCTCCAGCAGCTCCATGCCGCGGGCGTCGGCCTCGGCCTTGTTCATGCGCAGGACCTTGGTGGGGCCCAGGGTCACGTTCTGGAGCACGGTCTTGTGGGCGAACAGGTTGAACGACTGGAAGACCATGCCCACGTCGCTGCGGAGCCGGGCCAGGCCGCGGCCCTCGGCGGGCAGCGGCTGCCCGTCCAGCGTGATGGTGCCGGCGTCGATCGTCTCCAGGCGGTTGATCGTGCGGCACAGCGTCGACTTGCCGGAACCGGACGGCCCGATGACGACTACCACCTCGCCGGAGTTAACCGTCAGATCGATGTCGCGGAGCACGTGCAGGTCGCCGAAGTGCTTGTTGACGTTCTCCAGCACGACGAGAGGAGTTGAGGTCATGTTCGGAACCTAATGGGTCCATGTTGCCGTGTCATCACGAAATCGCCGTCCGTCCGCGGAGTAGCAGACTTGTTACGGCGTGATCGGCGAAACTGTTATGGGTTTGGACGGTTAGGTGACCGTTTGTCGCTCCCTGTCGCGATTCCGTTCTTCAGCGTCTCACACCGGACGCTCCCGCGCCCGCCCCGCCTCCCCGTCTGCCGCGGGGTCCCGGGGAAAGCCCCAGGTGGGGGGATCGGCCCCGTTCGACGGTCTCCGCGCGGTGCGCGGCACCGGATAGCCTGGTTCCGTGAGCCAGAGTCGTACCTACCAAGTGCGGACCTACGGCTGCCAGATGAACGTCCACGACTCCGAGCGCCTCTCCGGTCTGCTGGAGGACGCTGGGTACGCGCGCGCAGCCGAGGACACCACCGCAGACATCGTCGTCTTCAACACCTGTGCGGTCCGGGAGAACGCCGACAACCGCCTGTACGGCAACCTCGGGCACCTGCGCCCGGTCAAGGACGCCAACCCGGGGATGCAGATCGCCGTCGGGGGGTGCCTGGCGCAGAAGGACCGCGGCGAGATCGTGCGCCGCGCGCCCTGGGTCGACGTCGTGTTCGGCACCCATAACATCGGCTCCCTGCCCGCCCTGCTGGAGCGCTCCCGCGTCCAGCGGGAGGCGCAGGTGGAGATCGCCGAGTCCCTGGAGCACTTCCCCTCCACGCTGCCCAGCCGCCGCGAGTCCGCGTACGCGGCGTGGGTGTCGGTCTCCGTCGGCTGCAACAACACCTGCACCTTCTGCATCGTGCCCGCACTGCGCGGCAAGGAGCAGGACCGCCGCCCCGGCGACGTGCTCGCCGAGGTGCGCGCCCTGGTCGACGAGGGCGTCAGCGAGATCACCCTGCTCGGCCAGAACGTCAACGCCTACGGCAGCGGCTTCGGCGACCGGCAGGCCTTCTCCAAGCTGCTGCGCGCCTGCGGCGGGGTCGAGGGGCTGGAGCGGGTGCGCTTCACCTCCCCCCACCCGCGCGACTTCACCGACGACGTCATCGAGGCCATGGCCGAGACCCCCAACGTCATGCCGCAGCTGCACATGCCGCTCCAGTCGGGGTCGAGCCGGGTCCTCAAGGCCATGCGCCGCTCCTACCGCCAGGAGCGCTTCCTCGGCATCGTGGAGAAGGTGCGCGCCGCGATGCCGCACGCCGCGATCACCACCGACATCATCGTGGGCTTCCCCGGCGAGACCGAGGAGGACTTCCAGGAGACGCTGCACGTGGTCCGCGAGGCGCGGTTCTCGATGGCGTTCACCTTCCAGTACTCCAAGCGCCCCGGGACCCCGGCCGCCACCATGGAGGACCAGGTCCCGCCGGAGGTGGTCAAGGACCGGTACCAGCGCCTGGTCGACCTCCAGGACCAGATCTCCTGGGAGGAGAACCAGAAGCTGGTCGGCCGCGAGGTCGAGCTGCTGGTCGCCGAGGGCGAGGGCAGGAAGGACGGCGAGCACCGCCGCCTGTCCGGCCGCGCCCCCGACAACCGCCTGGTGCACTTCGCGGTCGGTGACAGCGACGACCCGCGCCCCGGCGACACGGTGACCGTGGAGGTCACCTACGCCGCCCCGCACCACCTGGTGGCCGACTCCGGCGTGCGCGCCCTGCGACGCACCCGCGCGGGCGACGCCTGGGCGGCCCGCAATGGCCAGCCGGTCCAGGAGAGCAAGCCGGAGGTGCTCCTGGGCATGCCCCGGATCGGCGTTCCGGCCGAGGAGCCCGCTCCGGCGGGCGGCTGCTGCGAGATCTGACCCCGCACCGACAGCGTTCGCGGCCCCCGGCACCTCCCCGTGCCGGGGGCCGCTGTCGTCCCGCGGCGCGGCCCCCGGCCGCGCCGCCTTCCCGGGGGCGGCCTTCGCCGGGCCCGGGGGAGACCGCGGACCCGACGGGAGCCGCGGGAACCGGGTGGGGACCTCAGAGCAGGACGGGCAGGCTGTCCATCCGCATCGTGCCCGGGACCTTCCCGGGCAGGGGCTCGCGGCCGGGTACCAGGGACAGTCCGGGGTAGGCGGCCAGCAGCGACCCGACCGCCACCTCGCCCTCCTGGCGGGCCAGGGCCGCGCCCAGGCAGTAGTGGATGCCGTGGCCGAACCCCACGTGCGCCTCGCCGGGACCGCCCTGGTGGCGGGTGATGTCGAACCGGTGCGGGTCCGGGTGGACCCTCGGGTCGCGGTTGGCGCCCGCCAGGACCGCGATCGCCCGCTCGCCCGCGGCCAGGCGGCCGGACCTGAGCTCGACGTCCTCCGCCGCGTACCGCGCCTTGGCGATCACGGCGGTGCCCCCGTAGCGGAGCATCTCGTGTACGGCGGAGGGCAGCAGTCCGGGGTCGTGCCGGAGGGCCTCCCACTGGGCCGGGTGGTCGAGCAGGGCCCGCACCCCGTTGCCCAGCAGGTGCGCCGTGGTCTCGTGCCCGGCGATGACGAGGGTGAACACCAGGGTGATCAGCTCGTTCTCGCTCAGGCGCCCGCCGTCCTCGTCGCGCGCCCTGACCAGGGCGCCGAGCAGGTCCTCGCTCGGCCGGGCCCGGCGTTCGGCGAGCATCCCCTCGATGTGGCCGATCATCTCGCCGAGCGCGTCGTTCATCAGCTCGGGCCGCGTGGGGTCGAACCTGGACAGCTGGTCGCTCCACGCCCGCCAGGTCCCGCGGTCCTCCTCCGGAACGCCGACCAGGTCGCAGATGACCGCGATCGGCAGCGGGTAGGAGAAGTGCGGCATGAGGTCCACGACCCCGTCCCCGTCGGCGAGGTCGGGCAGCCGCGTCAGCAGGTCGTCGGTGACGCGCTGGACCGCGGGCCGCAGTTCGTTGACCCGGCGCACGGTGAAGGTGCGCGAGACCAGCTTGCGCAGCCGGGTGTGGTCGCCGCCGTCCTTGTCCAGGAGGGACTCGGTCAGGTAGGTGATCAGGTCGGGGCGGATGCCCAGCCCCCTCAGCGCGTCGGAGCGGGTGGCGGAGGCCCGCCCGCCCGACACGTTCGCGGGGTCCAGTACGAAGCGCCGGTCACTGAGGATGGTCCGCACGTCCTCGTCGTCGACGAAGAGGACGGCCTCCCCCGTGTCCACGAAGAGGGCCGGCGCCGAGCCGCCCGCGGCCCGGACCCGGTCGATCACGGAGTGGGGGTCGGCGGTGAACTCGGGGGAGCGCAGGTCGATCAGGTCGTCGGACGGGGCTGTGGCTGTCATGGGCCCTCCTCTGGGGCTCAGGTGGAGCGTGTCGTCTGTTTCTGCCGGGTGATCTCCGCGTGCAGGCGCTCGTCCAGCGCGGAGAAGAGCGCCAGGGCCCTGTCCCGGGCCCGGCGGGTGTCCTCCGGGGAGGCGTCCCTCTCCAGGAGCAGTCGGATGCTCCTGGCCATGAGTTCGGCGCGTGTGCCGTGGTCGGGCACGTGCATGCCCTGTTGCTCCAGCACCGAGGGCGTCACCAGGTGGCCCAGGACCAGGGAGTTGTAGGCGTACAGCTGCTCGTCGGGGGAGCGGTCGCCGTTGAGCAGGCCGTGCTCGCGCAGGATGTCCCAGTAGGTCTGCAGGGCCCTCTGCCGGTCCCGGACGGTGTCGCCGACCAGGGCGGCCGCGTCGCGGGTGAGGTTGCCCAGGGGTTCGGTGCCGTTGGCGAACAGCGCGCGGATGGTCGGCGAGTCGAGGTGGAACAGGTAGAGCGCGCGGGCGACCTCGCTGGGCCGGACGTTCTCGGGTGAGGCGCGCATGGAGTCCAGGATCTGGCGCAGTACGCCGAGCTGCGCCCGCATGACCACCGTGAGGAGCAGCGCCTCCTTGGTGGAGAAGTGCAGGTAGACGGTCCCCTTGCCGATCCTGGCCCGCCGGGCGACGTCCTCGATGGTGATCTTGCGGTGTCCCCAGGCGACCATCAGCTCCTCCGCCGCGTCCAGGATGCGGTCGGCGCGCAGTTCGCGCTCGCTGGCGGTCGGGGGTGTGGATGGGGCCACGGTGTACTCCTGCGAGTCGAGGGCGTGCGCGATGCTGCTGACCACGCGTGTTGACGCCGATGACCATATCCCCACCTCCCTTCCTCTGACTGGGTGACCAGTTTTGAAATCTGGTCACACAGTCAAAGTAGGTCACCCGGGAAGCCGGGGCAAGGGTTTTCGGGCGGGAAAGCGGGCCGGGGGCGCGGGAAGGCGGGAAAGGAGCCGTGGACCTGCCGGAAGGAGGCGGGAGAACCGTGGAAGACGGACGGCCGGGCCCTTCGCGGGCCCGGCCGTCACGTGGAGGCGGGTGTGCGGCGGAAGCGGACCCGCCGCGGGGTCACCGCACGGAGCGGGGGACCCAGGTCGACACGTCCACCAGCGCCTCGCCCGGCTCTTCCGAGGTTCCCGACAGGGCCCGCTCCACCTGGGCCAGGGCGCGTTCCACCAGGTCGGGGGAGTCGTGGGGGAGCCAGCGCACCCGCGGGTCGCGTCGGAACCACGACTCCTGGCGGCGGGCGAACCGACGGGTGGCCTGGGCGGTGTCCGCCTTGGCCTCCTCCTCGGACAGCGTGCCGTCCAACTGGGCGAGCGCCTGCGCGTAACCGAGCGCGCGCGAGGCGGTCCGGCCCTCGCGCAGGCCGAGCTTGTCCAGCTCGCGGACCTCCTCCAGCAGGCCCTGCTCCCACATGCGCTCCACGCGGGTGTCGATGCGCTCGTCCAGATCGGTGCGCGGAGCGGTCAGGCCGATCTGCGTGCACGGGTAGAAGGAGGTGTGGTCGGGCAGGTTCGCCGTGAACGGCTCCCCGGTCAGCTCGATGACCTCCAGGGCGCGCACGATCCGCCGCCCGTTGCCCGGCAGGATGGCACGGGCCGCCGCGGGGTCGGCCTCGGCCAGGCGGGCGTGCAGGACGCCCGGGCCGACGTCGCCGAGCTCCCCCTCCAGGCGCGCGCGGACCGCGGGGTCCGTACCGGGGAAGTTCAGGTGGTCCAGGACCGAGCGCACGTACAGCCCCGAGCCGCCGACCAGGACGGGAAGGACGTCGCGGTCGGCGCACTGCTCCACGCGGTCGCGCGCCATGTCCTGGTAGCTGGCGACGTCCGCGGGCTCGCTGACCTCCCACACGTCGAGCAGGTGGTGGGGCACCCCGCGTCTCTCGGCGCCGGTGAGCTTGGCGGTGCCGATGTCCATGCCGCGGTAGAGCTGCATGGAGTCGGCGTTGATCACCTCGCCCCGGCGCCCCGTGCGCTCCTCCAGCCGCAGGGCCACCTCGACGGCCAGGTCCGACTTGCCCACAGCGGTCGGGCCGACGACCGCGATCACCTTGATCATTCCTCCAGCGTAGTCAGCCCCGGGCCCGGCCGGACCGTCGAGCGGCGGACGGGGGAGGTGGCCGTCCGCGCCTAGGATGGTCGGCATGCGATTCGCCAAGGGCCACGGAACAGAGAACGACTTCGTGATCCTCCCCGATCCCGACGGGGAGCTCGACCTCACGGAGGAGGCCGTCCGCCTGCTGTGCGACCGCCGGGCCGGGATCGGCGGTGACGGTATCCTGCGGGTGGTGCGCACGCGCGCCCTCGGTGAGGCCCTCGCCCCGGCCGCCCGCACGGCCGAGCGCTCCGAGTGGTTCATGGACTACCGCAACGCGGACGGGAGCGTCGCCGAGATGTGCGGCAACGGTGTGCGGGTGTTCGCCCGCTACCTGCTGCACGCGGGGCTCGTCGAGGGCGACCGCTTCGAGGTGGGCACCCGCGACGGCGCCAAGGAGGTCCAGGTGGAGGCCGACGGCGGCATCACCATAGACATGGGCCGCGTGGAGATGCAGGGGACCTCCTCCGCCAAGCTCGCCCGGCAGGTGGTGCACGGTGAGCAGATCTCCGTGGGCAACCCGCACCTGGCCTGCGAGGTGGCCGTGCCGGTGGCCGAGGTGGACCTGAGCGAGCTGCCGGTGCTGGACGTGGAGGCCTTTCCTGCCGGGGCGAACGTCGAGGTGTACCGCGAGGTGGCTCCGGGCGTGCTGGAGATGCGTGTGTACGAGCGGGGCTCCGGTGAGACCCGCTCCTGCGGGACCGGGATCGTCGCCGCCGCTGCCGCCGCCTCCCCCCGCGGCGAGAGCGCGACTTGGAGGGTGCGGGTCCTGGGGGGCGAGTGCACCGTTTTCCTGGACGCGGACGGCGCGAGGCTGAGCGGCCCGGCCGTCATCGTGGCCGAGGGTGAGACGAGCCTGATCTGACCTCCGGATGAGGTCGTAGGCCTCAGCCGGTGGGGGTTGAGGGTGCACGTACGCGCCTTCCTCGGCTCGTGGGGAGTTAAGGGTGTGCTTTTGCGTGTACCTCAGCCTGGGTGGGGTTTTGTATTTTAATGCTTTTGTGGGTTGAGGGTGTGTGGTCGTGCTCAGCTCAGCCTGTGGGGGGTTTGAGCCCCAACCCCAGGGGGTTTTGAAGCTCAGCCCGAGGGGGGTTTGAAGCTCAGCCGTTCTGTGGTTGAAGGTGTACGGTGCTGCCTTCCTTGGACGCGGCGGGGTTCAAACGGAAAAGGCCACTGGTTGGTAGGGGTGTGGGGGTTGGCCGTAGGGCTCAGGCTCCCTGCCCGGACGTAGGGGGTCTTCTCCGGGGCTGGGGACCACGCGATGTGCACGTCGGTTGTCCTGGGGGTGAGCGCATCGCGTGCTTCGCCCCGGTTCTCCAGTGCCGCGGTCGACAGGGCGTCCGCGAAGTGCGTGATAAGCGGCTTAGCCACCACCCCACGCCGACACCTTTCACTTTTTCCAGGCCCCGACCGCTGGGGGTGGTACGAACGTGCACGTTTGCGCCCTCCAGAGGTCAGGGGGTGAAAGGGAGGCGTTACGCGCGACCTTGAGTACAGGGGGGTTTGAAGCCCAGCCATAGACAGGCAGGTAGTCACGGATCAGGTCACTGCCCTCCCGCATCACAAAACAAAACCATGGGTACAGGCCGAAGGGGCGCATGCCCAAAAACAGCAGCCACTGACGGCACGCTGGAAACCAGGGTTGTGGCTTAGGCCCGCTTTCACCGAACAGGGAAAATAAAACTACACGCGTAACCAAAGAAAACAAAAAAGAAAACAGAAACAGAAAACCGTGGCGCAGGTTCCGCGAACGTACAGGGTCTATGGCTGAGGTCCAGCGCACGTGCAGGATCTGTGGCTCAGGCCCCGCATACGTGCACGGTCTGTGGCCGGGCTCTGCTGCACGCTCTACAACCCCCTGACCTCTGGAGGGCGCAAACGTACACGTTCGTACCACCCCCACCGGCTGAGTCCTGGAAACGGTTCTCACAGCGTGGGGTGGTGGCTAAGCCGCTTATCACGCACTTCGCGGACGCCCTGTCGACCGCGGCACTGGAGAACCGGGGCGAAGCACGCGATGCGCTCACCCCCAGGACAACCGACGTGCACATCGCGTGGTCCCCAGCCCCGGAGAAGACCCCCTACGTCCGGGCAGGGAGCCTGGGCCCTACGGCCAACCCCCACACCCCTACCCAGCACTGGCCTTTTCCGTTTGAACCCCGCCGTGTCCGAGGAAGGCAGCACCGTGCACGTTCAACCACAGCAGGGTTAAGGTACAAACCCCCCACGGGCTGGGGTTCAAACCCCCCTCGGGCTGAGGTACAAACCCCCCACGGGTTAAGGTTCAAACCCCCCTTTGGTCGGGGTTCAAAACCCCCACCAGCTGAGGCCAGCGAAAACGCACACCCTCAACCCCGCCACAAACAGAGGGAGAACACGACCACACACCCTCAACCCCTCACAGCATTAAAATCCAAAGCCCCCACCAACTAAGGCCAGCGGGATTCTGCACGCCCAACCACCACAGCGTTGAGCTTCACCCTCTCGGGCTGAGGTCAGCGCGACTGTGCACGCCCAACCACACCCTCAACCCCGCCCCAACAGCTGCCCCACGGTCAACCCGCGCAGTGAGGCGTCCAGCACCCGGGCGGTGTGGGTCACCGCCACCGGGGCGCCCGCGCGTTCCATGGCTGACGCGATCTGGAGCGAGCACCCGGGGTTCCCCGACACCAGGACGTCGGCGCCGGTGGAGGCCACGTCCCGCCCCTTGCGGTCGCCGAGTTCCTGGGCGGCCTCGGGCTTGAGCAGGTTGTACACCCCCGCCGAGCCGCAGCAGATCTCGCTGTTGGGCAGGTCGGACACGCGCAGTTCCGGAATGTCCGCGAGCAGGGCGCGGGGCGGCCGGGTGACGCCCTGACCGTGGGAGAGGTGGCAGGCGTCGTGGTAGGCCGCGTGCAGGGGGAGGGGGTGGCGCTCCGCGCGCGGTCCCAGCTCCACCAGGAACTCGGTGAGGTCCGCGACCCGCTCGGCCTGGGCGCGCCCCCGGCGCACCCAGGCCCGGTCCGCGCCCGCCTCGGACAGGGTGCGGTCGAAGTGCTTCATGCTGGACCCGCACCCGGCCGAGTTGACCACGATCCGGTCCACCCGCTCGCGTTCGAACACCTCGATCAGGTTCTGGGCGAGGTCGGCCGACTCCTCCATCCGTCCGGCGTGCCCGGACAGGGCCCCGCAGCAGCCCTGGGCGCGGGGGATCACCACGTCGCAGCCCTCCAGGGCCAGCACCCGCGCGGTCGCGGTGTTGACCTCGGGGAAGAACGCCCCCTGCACGCAGCCCACCAGCATGCCCACCCGTGCCCGCGCCCGCCCCACCGCGGGCACCAGCTCCGGCAGCGCGGGAGGGGGCGACGACAGCGGCGGCGAGATCCGCTCCATGGTGGCCAGGGCGGGGGAGACCCGCTCCAGCAGCCCCGTGCGCCGCACCAGCGAGGAGGCGCCGCTGGCCTGGTAGGCGCGCAGCGGTCCGCGCAGCAGTCCCAGCCTGCGCCGGTACGGGAACAGCGCGAAGATCGCCCCGCGCAGCGCCCGCTCGCCCGCGGGCCGCTCGTGCTCCTTCTCCACCCGGTGCCGGGTGGTGTCGATGAGGGCGTCGTAGGCCACCCCCGACGGGCAGGCGGACACGCACGCCAGGCAGCCCAGGCAGTTGTCGAAGTGCCCGACCGCGGTCTCGGTCAGCACGTCCTCGGTGTGCATCTGCGCCATCAGGTGGATCCGCCCGCGCGGCGAGTCCATCTCCTGGCCCCACAGCACGTTCGTGGGACAGGCGGGCAGGCAGAAACCGCAGTGGACGCAGTCGTTGAGCAGGTCGGAGAACAGCCGGTCGCGCTCGTCCGCGGTCGATGGGTCGGTCACGGGCCCTCCCAGGGTGTTCGCACGTGTTCAGATGCCGCCCGCGAAGCGCCCGGGGGCCAGGCGGTGTCCGGGGTCGAGGGAGTCCTTGACCGCCCGCATCAGCGGCAGCCCGGGAACCTCCCCCCACAGGTCCACACCGGCGGCGTGGACGTGCGGTTCCGCGCGCAGCAGGGTCATCGTCCAGCCGGGCACCGAACGCACGCCGTCGAGCACGGCCGCCACCTCGGCGGCACCGGTGCCCGGCGGGAAGGACGCGTACAGCGCCCCCGCCCGGGCCGAGCCGCTGACGCCCGCGCCGGACAGCTCGTTCACCCGCACCGCGGCCCGGACGCTCTCGGCGGGCGGCACGGACACCAGGGCGAGCGTGCCCTCGGCGGGGAGCACGCCCCAGCCCTCGGGCAGGGCGTCGGCCACCTCGGGCTCCGCGCCGGCGGCCGCGGCGATCTCGGCCACGCGCGCCCCGACGCCGTCCGGGGTCCCCTCCAGCACCACCCGCAGGCTCCCTGGGGGCCAGTCCAGTTCGACCGCCGCGGGCGTCGCCGTGCACCGGCGCAGCGCCGTCAGCAGTTGCTCGGCGTGCTCTGCGGAGGACGCCGGGAGGGTCACCACGCGCAGGGCCCGGGGGAGCGGGTGCAGGCGGAAGGCCACCGACGCGATCACGCCCAGGGTGCCCAGGCCGCCGGTGTGCAGCTTGGCCAGGTCGTACCCGGCCACGTTCTTGACCACCCGGCCGCCGCTGCGCGCCACCACGCCGTCGGCGCGCACCACCGTCATCCCGATGACCAGGTCGCGCAGCGCACCGGTGAGCAGGCGGCGCGGACCGCTCACGCCCGTGGCCACCATCCCGCCCACGGTGCCGCCCGTGCGCACGGGGTCCGCCGACAGCCGCTGCCCGGCGGCGGCCAGCACGTCGTACAGTTCGGCCACGGGGGTGCCCGCGCCCGCCTCCACCACCAGGTCGCCCGCGATGTGCTCGATCCACGACAGGTCGGCGGTGTCCACGAGCAGGTCCAGGCCGCGCGGGAGTCCGCCCCAGTCCAGGGCCGTTCCCCCGCCGCGCGCGACGACGGCCAGCCCCTCGCGGGCGGCGGACGCCATGACCCGGCCCAGACCCAGGGTGTCGGCGGGGGGCGCCACGCGCGCGGGGG
>ANAW01000128.1:0-20284 GCA_000340945.1 Nocardiopsis synnemataformans DSM 44143
CCCTCGCGGGCGGCGGACGCCATGACCCGGCCCAGACCCAGGGTGTCGGCGGGGCGCGCCACGCGCGCGGGGACGAGGCCGCCCACCGCGTCGGCGCCGGTCCCCTCCCGCAGGGCGCCGCCCCGGGCGTCCGGTCCCTCGACGAGTGTCACGCGCTCTCCCCCCACGCTCGCGGTCCGCCCGCGCCTCAGAACTGCTCGGCCTTTCCCGCCTCGACCAGCGGGTGCACCCCCGTGCGCACCCCGGGCCGCTCGCCGCACAGGCGCGGGGTGGGCAGCAGCTTGTCCGGGTTGGCGATCCCGTCCGGGTCCAGGGCCCGGCGGAACAGGTCGAAGGTGGCCAGGTCGTCGGGGCCGTACATGCGCGGCATCTTGCACGCCTTGTCCACGCCCACCCCGTGCTCGCCGGTGATGGAGCCGCCGTGCTCGATGCACAGGTCGAGGATGGCTCCGGAGACCTCCTCGGCCCGCTCCGCCGCGCCCGGCTCCGCGTCGTCGAAGAGCACGAGCGGGTGCAGGTTGCCGTCCCCGGCGTGGAAGACGTTGGCGACGCGGATGCCCGAGGCCGCCGACAGCTCGGTGATGCGCCGCAGCACCTCGGGCAGGGCCGTGCGCGGGACGACGCCGTCCTGGACGATGTAGGCGGGGCTGATCCGGCCGACGGCGGCGAAGGCCGACTTGCGGCCCTTCCAGATCCGGGCGCGCTCGTCGGCGTCGCTGGCGGCGCGGGTCTCGAAGGCGCCCGCCTCCGCGCACAGCCGGGTGACCTCGGCGAGCTGGACCTCGACCTCGGCGGCGGGCCCGTCCAGCTCCACGACCAGCACGGCCGCGGCACCCTCGGGGTAGTCGCAGGCCACGGCCCTCTCGGCGGCCTCGATGGCCAGCGCGTCCATCATCTCCAGGGCCGAGGGCAGCACCCCGGCGGAGATGATGGAGCTGACCGCCCGGCCGCCCGCGTCCATCGAGGTGAACGCCGACAGCAGGGTGACGGTGCGTTCCGGCGACCGGGTGAGGCCGACGGTGATCCGGGTGGCCACGCCCAGGGTGCCCTCGGAGCCGATGAAGGCCCCGACGAGGTCGTAGCCGTGCGCGCCGGGGTTCTTGCCGCCCAGGCTCACCTGCTCGCCGGAGGGGGTGACGATGTCCAGGCCGCGCACGTGGTTGACGGTGAACCCGTACTTGAGGCAGTGGGCGCCGCCGGAGTTCTCGGCGACGTTGCCGCCCACGGAGCACACCTGCTGGCTGGAGGGGTCGGGCGCGTAGTAGTAGCCGTGGGGCGCGGCGGCGCGGGTGACGTCCAGGTTGGCCACACCGGGTTCGACGACCGCGCACTCGTTCTCGACGTCGATCTCCAGGACGCGGCGCATGCGCGAGGTGACCAGCAGGACGCCCTCGGCGTGGGGGAGCGCTCCCGCGGACAATCCGGTGCCCGCGCCGCGCGGGACGAAGGGCACGCCGTTCTCGGCGCACAGGCGCACGACGGCGGCGACCTGGTCGGCGGTGGTGGGCAGCACCACGACGCCGGGGAGGGCGCGGTGGTGGGGCAGCCCGTCGCTCTCGTAGGTGCGGCGCCGGGCGGTGTCGGTGAGCACGCCGTCCTCGCCGCAGATCCGGCGCAGCCGCGGGACGAGCCCGGCCACGGCCGCCTTCGCCGCCTCGGTCTCGGACATGGGTGCCTCCCGGTTCCACCTGCGCGGACACGGACGGTCCCGCCCGCTTCCGGACGCGACCTCGCAAGGTGAACGTACGACTGCACCCCTCGCGCGTGCAAGGGGTGCAGTGGAAGTTGCCTTCCGTCTTATGAAATTAGTGTCCGGTTACGGCATGCGCTCGTAGGCGGGCAGCGTCAGGAAGTCGACGTACTCGTCGGCCAGGGCCACCTCGGTGAACAGCTCGCCGGCCTGCTGGTACAGGTTCTCGTCGAAGTCCGCGCCCAGCTGCTCGCGGATGGCGGCGAGCTCCTCGTCGATGATGCCCCTGACCAGCTCGGCGGTGACCTTGGGGCCGTTGTCGAGCGTGATGTCGTTGTGCAGCCACTGCCAGACCTGGGAGCGGGAGATCTCGGCGGTCGCGGCGTCCTCCATGAGGTTGTGGATGGCCACCGCGCCGTTGCCGCCCATCCACGTCGCCAGGTACTGCAGGGCGACGTTGACGTTGCCGCGCAGGCCCGCGAGGGTGACGCCTCCCGGGGTCCTGTCCACGGCCAGCAGGTCCTCGGCCGAGACCTCGACCTCGGGGCGCTGCTTGTCGATCTGGTTGGGGCGCTCGCCCAGGACGCCGTCGAAGACCTCCATGGCCACCGGGACCAGGCCCGGGTGGGCGACCCATGAGCCGTCGAAGCCGTCGCCGGACTCGCGGGACTTGTCGTCGCGGACCTTGGCGAAGGCGGTCCTGTTGACCTCCTCGTCCCTGCGGGAGGGGATGAAGGCCGCCATGCCGCCGATGGCGTGGGCGCCGCGCTTGTGGCAGGTCTTGACCAGCAGTTCGGTGTAGGCGCGCATCATGGGCGCGGTCATCGTGACGGCGTTGCGCTCGGGCAGCAGGAACTTGCGGCCGCGGGTGCGGTGCGTCTTGATGATGCTGAACAGGTAGTCCCAGCGGCCCGCGTTGAGGCCCGCGGAGTGCTCGCGCAGCTCGTAGAGGATCTCCTCCATCTCGAACGCGGCCGGGATGGTCTCGATGAGGCAGGTCGCGCGGATGGTGCCGCGCGGGATGCCGAGGCGCTCCTGGGCCAGGACGAAGACGTCGTTCCACAGACGCGCCTCGAGGTGGCTCTGCATCTTGGGCAGGTAGAAGTAGGGGCCCCTGCCCTTGTCGATCTGGCGCTGGGCGCAGTGGAAGAAGTAGAGCGCGAAGTCCAGCAGGCCGCCGCTGACGCGCTGGCCGTCCACGAGGACGTGCTTCTCGTCCAGGTGCCAGCCGCGCGGGCGCACGACGACGGTGGCGAGCTCGCCGTCCTCCTTCAGGGCGTAGGTCTTGCCCTGGGGGGAGGTGAAGTCGATGGTGCGGTCGAGGGCGTCGCGCAGGTTGAGCTGGCCCCCGATCATGTTCTCCCACAGCGGGGTGTTGGCGTCCTCGAAGTCGGCCAGCCACACCTTGGCACCGGAGTTGAGCGCGTTGATGGTCATCTTGCGGTCGGTGGGGCCGGTGATCTCCACGCGGCGGTCCGTGATGCCCGGGGCGGGAGGGGCGACCCGCCAGCTGTCGTCCTCGCGGATGTGCTTGGTCTCGGGGAGGAAGTCGAGGTCGGCCCCGGCCGAGACCTGCTCCTGCCTGGTCACGCGCGCCTCGAGGAGCTCCTGGCGGCGCTCCTCGAAGGTGCGGTGCAGTTCGGCGACGAGGGCGAGGGCGTCCTCTGTGAGGATCTCGTCGAACCGTTCGTGGAGGGGGCCGGTGATCTCGACCCCGTGCGTGGCGCCCATGGAAAACCTTCCGCAATACGAAATAAGCTTCTGGTATGTGGAAAACGAAGCTACCGTCCGGTTCGCGGACGGTCAACGTCGCGCGTGTCTCACTGACCGGGGAGTTTCCCTGGATGGGAAGGTCGCAAAAACTTCTCCCGTGACTTCCGTGCCCGTCGCCGGGCGGGCGCGCGGCGCGGCCCGGATCCCGTGGAGTGTCGTGCCCGCCGCGCCCTGCGATAATTCAGGTGCCCTCGCGAAGGTGAGATGCCACCATCGGCAGGGCACCCGCCACCGCCCGGTCGCGGGAAGAATCGCGGCGGCGGCCACGTTGACCCACCTGGAGGGATATGAATACAGCTGACACCCGCGGAAGCGTCCACGACGGCCACGAGGCCGAGGACGCGTTCCGCGAGGCGATCACCGTCGGGGACGGGGTCGACGCACACGACGCGTCCCGCGAGGCCGGAGCCACCGGCGGAGACCGCTACGACGACCCGGACAACGCCCCCGACCAGGGTGAGATGGAACTCGCCGAGCGCCACGCGCTGCGACGCGTTCCGGGACTGTCCACCGAACTCACCGACGTCACCGAGGTCGAGTACCGCTCCCTGAGGCTGGAGCGCGTCATCCTCATCGGCGTGTGGACCAGCGGCTCCCAGGCCGACGCGGACAACTCGCTCGCCGAGCTCGCCGCCCTGTCCGAGACCGCGGGCGCGCTCGTGCTGGAGGGGGTCACCCAGCGCCGGTCCAAGCCCGACCCCGCCACCTACGTCGGCAAGGGCAAGGCCGCCGCACTGCGCGACATCGTGGAGGCCACCGGCGCCGACACCGTGATCTGCGACGGGGAGCTCACGCCCGGCCAGCTGCGCCAGCTGGAGGACGTGGTCAAGGTCAAGGTGATCGACCGCACGGCCCTGATCCTGGACATCTTCGCCCAGCACGCGCGCAGCAGCGAGGGCAAGGCCCAGGTCGAACTCGCCCAGCTCAGCTACCTGCTGCCGCGACTGCGCGGCTGGGGTGACGCCCTGTCCCGTCAGGCGGGCGGCTCCGGCGGCGGTGGCGCGGGCGGCGGCGTGGGCCTGCGCGGCCCGGGTGAGACCAAGATCGAGACCGACCGACGGCGCATCAACGACAAGATGGCCAAGCTGCGCCGCCAGCTCGCCCACATGCGCACCGCACGCGACGTCAAGCGCGACGTCCGGCGTACCCGCGCGGTGCCGTCCGTGGCCATCGCCGGTTACACCAACGCGGGCAAGTCGAGCCTGCTCAACCGGCTGACCGGCGCCGGGGTCCTGGTCGAGAACGCCCTGTTCGCCACCCTGGACCCGACCGTGCGCCAGGCCCGCACGCCCGACGGCCGCGGGTTCACGCTCAGCGACACCGTCGGCTTCGTCCGGCACCTGCCGCACCAGCTGGTGGAGGCCTTCCGCTCCACCCTGGAGGAGGTCGCCGACTCCGACCTGGTCCTGCACGTGGTCGACGGGTCCCACCCCGACCCCGAGAGCCAGATCAGCGCGGTCCGGCACGTCTTCGCCGACATCGACGCCGGTGACGTGCCCGAGCTCATCGTGGTCAACAAGGTGGACGCCGCCGACCCCGACGTGCTCAAGGCGATGCGCACCCGCTACCCGGACATGGTCGAGGTGTCGGCGCGCACCGGCGAGGGCGTCTCCGCCCTGGTGGATGCGGTCGCCGCGGCGCTGCCCGAGCTGGCGCACGAGGTGCGGGCGCTCGTCCCTTACTCGCGGGGCGACCTCATCGCCCGGATCCACGAGGAGGGGCGCATCCTCAGCGAGGAGCACACCGCCGAGGGCACGGCGATCCACGCCTTCGTGCCGGCCCTGCTCGCGGCCAGACTCGACGAGTACACGCCCAGCACGGCCTGAGGCACGCGCGGTCCGCCGCGCACGGCCGGGGCGCCCCCGCGGGGGCGCCCCGGCCTCGCCGTGTCCGGGGACGCGGGCGCCGACGCGGCGCACGGGTGGGTCCCCGCCCGGAACGGCGCACGCGAACACCCGGCTCACCACGGCCGTCCGTGGCACTGATCACTCCGCGTGTCCGCGGTCTTTGTTGGGAGACCGTCCTATTCGTCCTCTCGGGGAGGTGTACACGGAGTCCGCGGATGGACTACGGTTTTGGAGCACTGGCCGCCAGTGGCCGCTGTCCCGCGACAGCCGACCCCTCTGCCACTGTCACGGCACCGCGGCGGCCGCAGGCCGCCCCCCACCGGCTCTGTCGGACCGCTCCAGATACGAGGTCGCCATGTCCGCCCGTGTATCCCATGACCGTGTCCCGCAGTCGCACCGGCGGATCTGACCGGCGAGGGCGGACGACCCCATGACGGCGGTACTCCTCAGCAACATCGGCCGGCTGTGGACCGGGAGCGAACTGATCACCAAGGCCGCGCTCCTGATGGACGACGACCGGGTGGCCTGGGTCGGGCCCGCCGCCGAGCTCCCCCAGTGCGTTCCGGGCGTGGTGGACGACCTCACCGACGTCGACGACGTCGTCAACATCGGCGGCGGCATGATCACCCCCGGGCTGATCGACGCCCACTGCCACCCGGTGTACGCGGGGGACCGCTACGCCGAGGTCAACATGTGGGCCAAGGGCGCCTCCAAGGGGGACATCTTCGCGGCCGGGGGCGGTGTCTCGACCACCGTCACCATCACCCGGGGCACCGATCCCTGGACCCTGTGCAACGCGGTCCGCGAACGGCTCCGGCACTGGGTGCTGACCGGCAGCACCACCGTGGAGGCCAAGACCGGCTACCACCTGACCAGGGACGGCGAACTGGCCGACGTGCGCCTGCTGCGCTCCCTGGAGGAGGAGCCGGGCATGCCCCGCCTGCACGTCACCTTCTTCCCCGCGCACGGGGTGCCGCCCGAGTTCTTCGGCAGACCCAGGGAGTACGCGGCCACCGCCGCCTCCTGGCTCAACGACGCCGCGCTGGCCGGCGCCGACGGGGTGGACGTGTACTGCGACAACCAGCAGTTCACCACCGAGGACGCCCGCATGCTGCTGGGGGTGGGCCAGTCCGCGGGGCTGCGCACCACCCTGCACGCCTGCTCGCGCCCCCGGCACGGCGCCGTGCGCATGGCCGCCGAGATGGGCTGCTCCTCGGTGGACCTGCTGCACGAGACCGACGAGCAGGACGTCCTGGCTCTGGCCGCCACCCGCACGCCGGTGGTGGCCTGCCCGACGACCTCGCTGCACGAGCGCCGCACCCCGCCCGTGCGGGCGCTGCTCGACCACGGCGTGCCCATCGGACTGGGCACCGACCACAACCCCGGCCAGTCGGGCACGATGTCGATGCCGCTGGTGATCTCGCTGGCCATCTCCATGTTCGAGATGACCGTGCACGAGGCCCTGCACGCCGCCACGGTGGGCAGCGCCCGGGCCCTGGGCCTGACCGACCGGGGCGTGCTCGCGCCCGGCAGCCTGGCCGACCTCGTCCAGTGGGACGCCGACCACGAGGGCGCCTTCGCCTGGTCGATGGGCCTCAACACCCTGCGCGTGTGGCAGGGCGGCAGGACCATCCGCTGAGGCGGTGCTCCTGCGGGGGCGGTGCCCGACCGGCCACCGCGGGTCGGCCCGCGAGCGTGGTCCGTTCCGTCGCGCCGCTCAGCGCGTGCCGCGGGCCCGGGCGATCTCGATGACGGCCCGCTCCAGCGCGTACTCGGGGTCGCGCCCGGCGCCCTTGATGAGCGCGTCGGTCTCGGCGACCACCGCCATGGCCCGGGTGACCCCCGCCGCGCTCCACCCCCGCGCCTGCTGACGCAGGGTCCGCAGCTTCCACGGCGGGACCTTGGCCCGCTTGGCCAGGTCCGCCTCGGACATGCCGCGCGGCGGCTGGGCGGCCACGGCGATGCCGCGCACCGCACCGGCCAGCGCGCTGTTGATGAGGACCGGGGCGGTACCCACCGCCAGCGACCAGCGCAACTGCTCCAGAGCCTCGGGCAGGCGCCCCTCCACGGCGCGGTCGGCCACGGTGAACCCCGAGGCCTCCGCCCTGCCGGAGTGGTACCGGGCCACCGCCGCGGCGTCCACCCGACCCTCGGTGTCGGCGACCAGCTGGGTGCAGGCCGCCGCGATCTCGCGCAGCTCGCTGCCGACCGCGTCCACCAGAGCCTGCGCGGCGTCGGCGGTGATCTGGCGTCCCGCCTGGGAGAACTCGCCCTTGACGAAGGCCACCCGCTCGGCGGGCTTGCCCGGCCCCTTGCAGTCCACGCGGTGGGCGCCCGCCTTGACCGCGGCCTGGAGCAGGGCCTTGCCCTTGTTGCCGCCCGCGTGGGTGA
Source organism: Nocardiopsis synnemataformans DSM 44143 (assembly GCA_000340945.1). Lineage (GTDB taxonomy): Bacteria > Actinomycetota > Actinomycetes > Streptosporangiales > Streptosporangiaceae > Nocardiopsis > Nocardiopsis synnemataformans. Next base: position 7,702 of record ANAW01000128.1, read on the forward strand.
GCACGAGGTTGACGTCGTCGGCCGGGTCCCCGAGGTAGTCGGTGACGGTCGTCGCCAGGTCCTTGGTCAGGTCCTGGGACGAGCGCAGCACCACCACCCGCCGGTCGCCGAACAGCGAGGGCGAGGTGACCTCGACGAGCGTGGACATCCCCACCTGGGCGGGCACCAGGTCGTGGACGTCCACGCCGGGGTCGGTCTCGCGGACCGCCGCGACGACGGAGGCGACGGCCCGGTCGACGAGGAGTTCCTCGTCCCCGACGATGATCGTGAGCAGGGCGGGTGCAGGCATACACAGAGGATGCCACGCCCCACCGACCAGCCGGGCGCCCACCGGACAGCCGGGTGCTCCACCGGCCAGCTGGGCGCCCACCGGACAGCCGGGCGCCTACCGCGCGGGATCGGGCCCGCGCACCACGGCCTGCCCCGGCCCGGAACCGCCGCCGTCCAGCACGGCCACGTCCCCGTCCCGGTCGGTGCGCAGGTTCACCCGCGCCACCCGCTCCAGGATGTCCCAGGTGAACGGCGCCGGGTGGCCGTAGGTGTTGTCCGCGCCCACCGAGGTCACCGACACCACCGGGTCGGTGGCCTCCAGGAAGGCCGGTTCCTGGCTCCCCGCCCCGTGGTGGGGCACGGCCAGCACGGTCACCCGCAACAGGTCGGCGTCCGGTCCCTCCAACAGCCTCCTCTGCGCCTCCTCCTCGATGTCACCGGTCAGCAGCACCGTCAGCGCCGCCCCGTCCGCCCGGACCACCACCGAGGCGTCGTTCACCGAGCCCGTGAAGCCGGGCTCCGGCCACAGCACCCGCAGCAGCCACGGCCCCACCCGCAGCCGCTGGCCCCGTCCGGCCTCCAACAGCCGCACCCCGGCCCCTGCCAGCAGCCGCCCGGTGGCGCTCTCCCCGAACCCCGGCGGCGCCAGCGCGGCCCCCACCCTCCGGTGCCGCAGCACCCCGGGCGCCCCGTCCACGTGGTCGGCGTGGTCGTGGCTCAGGACCAGCAGCGGGACCTCGCGCACGCCCAGCCGCCCCAGGCAGTCGTCCACCCTGTCCGGGTCCTCGCCGGTGTCGGCGACCACCGCCGAGCCCGGACCCGCCGACAGCACGAACGCGGTGCCCTGCCCCACGTCGCACGCCACCAGCGCCCACCCCGGGGGCGGCCATCCGCCCGGCACGCACCGCGCGGCCAGGGCCAGCAGCAGCACGGCCGCCAGCACGGCGGCCACGACGCGGCGCAACCGCCCGTGCGTGAACACCAGCACCGCCAGCACGGCCGCCAGGACCAGACCTCCCACCAGGTCCGACCGCCACGCCAGCGCGCCGTGCGGGACCCGCGCGCCCGCCCCCGCCACCGCCGCGATCCACGACACCCCCAGCCCGGGCAGGTGCGCGGCCACCGCCGCCGCCCCCGGCCACACCACCGCCAGGGCCGCCACCGCCGACCCGGTCACCGTCACCGCCGCGACCACCGGAGCGGCCAGCACGTTGGCCGGAACCGCGATCCACGACAGTTCGCCCGAGAGCAGGACCAGCACGGGTGAGACCGCCACCTGCGCGGCCAGGGCCACCGCCAGCGCCTCCGCCACCGGACGCGGCAGGCGTCCCGACCACGCCCGCGTCCACGGCGGCACCAGCAGCAGGATGCCCGCGGTCGCCAGCACCGACAGCGCGAACCCGAAGGAGGCGGCCAGCCCCGGCGCGACGAACAGCACCCCGACCACCGTGACGGCCAGCGCGCCGAGCCCCGCGTGGGCGCGCCCGGTCGCCAGCGCCAGCAGACCCAGCGACCCCATGAAAGCCGCGCGCACCACGCTCGGCTCCGGACGGCACACCAGGACGAACACCCAGATCACCGCCGCGCCGCCCGCCACCGAGCACCACGGGGGCGTCCGCAGCAACCGGGTGACCGCCAGCACGAAGCCGGTCAGCACCGCCAGGTTGGCCCCCGAGACGGTCAGCAGGTGCGTCATCCCGGTCTCCCGGAAGTCCTCGGCGGTCTCCGGCGGCACCCCGGACGCGTCGCCGACGATCAGCGCCGGGAGGAGTCCGTCCTCGGGCCGGGGCAGCCCCGAGGACGCCTCCCGCAGCCGCTCCCGCACCAGACCGGCGAAGCTCTGCAGACCGCCGGGCCGCCCCACCCGCTCCGGCGGCCCGCGCACCAGGACCAGGGCGGCGGTGAGGGGGTCGTCCTCCGTGCCGAGGAAGACGCCCCGCGCCCGGAAGGTCTGCCCGGGCAGCAGTTCGCGCCAGCCCGACCCCGAGGCCAGGACCACCACCGGCGCCGCGGACACGCGCTCGGTCCCCTCGTCCCGCACCCACGCGGTGCGGGCGTCGACCACCCAGGCCGCCCTGCCCGGGCGGGGAGTCCCCGACCGCGGCCTCGGATCGGCCGTCACCACCGCCTCGAACTCCGCCTCGCGCCCCTGCTCCGCCGCCTCCCCGGCCGCGCTCCGCTCCACCCGGTGCACCTGGACCCCGGCCACCGCCGCCACCGTGGCCACGCAGGCCAGCGACGCCGCGGCGGTGAGCGCCACCGCCTCCAGCGGCGGACGCGCCGCCGTCAGGAACACGACCGCCGCACCTGCCCCCGCCGCCCCGGCCAGGGACCAGGCCGCCCACGGCGGGGCGGCGAGCGCCGCCAGCGCGGCCAGCCAGGCCGTCGCCGCGGGTGCCAGTAGGCGCAGGTCGGGGGGCCTGTCCAGCCCGTAGGCGTCCGTCCCCAACCACGTCGCCACCGCCGCTCACCCCACCGTCACGTGGGGTTGGAGGTCGGCGAGGATCTTGTCGCCGATCCGGTCCACGTTGACCAGGTCGTCGACGCTCCGGAAGGGGCCGTGCTCCTCGCGGTAGGAGACGATGTTGTCGGCGATCACCGTGCCGATCCCGGGCAGGGTCTCCAGTAAGGCCCTGTCCGCCCGGTTGATGTCCACCAGCCCCCCGGCCCCCTGGGGGCCGCTCCCGGGGGCGCCCGTGCCCGCGGGCACGGGGACGCCCACCAGGACCTGCTCGCCGTCGACCAGCGGACGGGCCAGGTTGAGCAGGTCGAGGTCGGCGTCGGGCAGCGCGCCGCCCGCCTCCTCCACGGCGTCGGCCACCCGCGACCCCGACGGCAGCGTGTACAGCCCGGGGTCGGACACCTCGCCGCCCACGTGCACCACGAGGTCCTCCTCGGGCGCAGCGCCCCCGGCCGCTCCGGCGCCCGCCTCCCCGGCCTCCGTCCCCGCGTCCTGCGCCGGGACCTGCGCGCTGTCGTCCTCCGCCACCGCCGCGGGCACGGGCGCGGCACGCGTGACCATCTCGGGCGCGGGCACCGTGGTCGGCCGGTGGTACAGCGCCAGCACCAGCACGACGGCCAGGGCGCCCAGCACGGCCAGGGCGACCACCGCCCGCCGGGACAGCGCAGCCCGGGGCGGCAACCGCCGGGCCAGCCGCTCCAGGAGCGAGCCGGACGGCTCGGGGTCGAACTCCGCGTACCCCGACGGCGGACGCCGCGGACGCTCCGGGCGCCGGTGCCGTCCCCCGGCCGGGTCGGGCCACGTGTCCGGATCGGAGGCGCCCTCCGGCGCGCCAGCACGACGGGCGGACACGGCGGTCCTCCCGTCCGCGTTCTCCGCGGTGTCCCGACTGAGGGGCCCCGCCGCCTTTGCGCCCCGGTTCTCCCCGGAGGGCCGCGACGCGGGCAGCACGGCTTTCCGGTCCTCTTCCGGGGGCCGTGGGACGGGCGCCACGGCTTTCCTGTTCCGGTCCTCTCCGGGGGGCCGTGGGACGGGCGCGGTCGCCCTCTCGCCCCGGCTCACCCCGGCGGCCCGTGGCGCGGGCACCGCCGTCTTCCCGGCCCGGCTCCCCTGGAACGGGCCCCGCGCCGCCGGAGGCCTGGCCGGGGAGGGGCCCGGGGGAGCGGTCACGCCGAGCAGGTCGTCGGGATGGCGTTCGGGCCAGGGGCCCGAAGGCACGGAACCCGTCTCGGGACCGGGCCGTGCGGCCGGATGACGATCGGTACCGTCCTCGGCGCTCCCCGGGGCCCGACGCCTCCCGGCCGGACCCGGGGCAGGCCGGGCTGAGAAGTGGTCGACCCCCTCGGGGACGGCTGCCCTGGGGGCGGACGGCCCGCCCCGGCTCCGGCCCGTGCGGTCACCGGAGACGTCCCCGTCCTGGTGCCCCGGGGGCGGAGCCCAGGTCGCGGTGCCCTCGGGGGTGTCCGGCCGCCGAGGGGCGGTGGCCGGACCCCGGCGAGGAGCGGACGGGGGGCGGCCGGTGCGCTCCGGGCGGGGTGCGCCGCCGGACGCCGCTGGCCGGTACGGGGCGTGCGTCCCGGTCACCGCGTACGGCGCGCTCGGGATGGGCGGGACACCGGGGGGCGGCGACGCGGGTTCCGCGTGCGGGCGGGGGATACGCGCGCGCAGGCGCCGGGCGGCGGGTGAGGCGTCCAGGGTGAGCGCGCGGAGTCGGTCCTGCTGGTCGGTCGCGGGGGAGTGGCGCCGGGTGCGGCGCTGAACAGTCATAAGACCACGTTAGGAAGCCGGGAACGCTGTGTCAGCAGCCGATTTCAGGCTGTGGACAACTCCCGTCCCGGCCTCTTCGACCTGTGCGGACGGCGGTGGGCGGCGGTGGTCGCCGACGGCGGCGGACGCACGAAAAAACCCGGCCCGGTGCGTGCGCACCGGGCCGGGTCGAGCAGTCAGTCTCAGGCGGACTGCACGGAGTGCAGGCGCTTGGCGATCGCGCTCTTGCGGTTCGCGGCCTGGTTCTGGTGGATGACGCCCTTGCTGGTGGCCTTGTCCAGCGCGCGAGCGGCGGCGCGCTGGGCGACGATGGCCTTCTCGACGTCCCCGGCCTCGGCAGCCTCACGGAACTTGCGGATGGCCGTCTTCAGCGAGGAGCGCACCGCCTGGTTGCGGACACGAGCCTTCTCGTTCTGCCGAATGCGCTTCTTCTGCGACTTGATGTTCGCCATGCGAAAACGTGCTCCAGTTGATCTTGGTCATCGCGCCGACCGAACCAGGCGGCCCAACTCGCGGGCAGCCGTTCCGCGAGAGGCCGGCGTGGGCGCCGACGCAGGGTGTGTGAGTCCACAGGGCCCGAAGCCAATGTGGAAGTCCGAGACACGGACTTCCAGTATGCCTCACATGGGGTACCGCTCAGGCACCGCGGGGGTGCACCACGGAACTCCATGACGGCGCCCGGGGCGTTTCTGAGGGCTTCTCCACGCACCACGGTGGTTCCGTGGGGTGCATGTGGGCCGCGGTGTCCGGAGCGGTGACGACAACGCCACCGCTGTGCCCTCGGCTCTTCGGCGAGCAACGATCAGGACGGCAGCCACCCCGCCGTGTAGGCCGCGACGTCCTCCTCGGTCGCCTCGTCCCCCAGGTAGAAGGCCACCCCCACGGTCATCCCCTCCGGCGGCTCGGCCTCGGTCACGCCCAGCCTGACGGCCGTCAGCGCGGTCACCACCGACTCGTCCGACTCCTCCGGAGCCCACTCGCCGCCGCCGTACGTGGGCAGTCCGAACCGCACCGTCACGTCCTCACGCGCGCGCAGGGCCGTCACCGCCTCGGTCACCTGCCGCACCATGAACCCGCCGTACAGTGCGTCGCCGGGCATTCCGGCGCCCACGCCCGGCAGCACCACCTCGTCGGCGTGCTCGGTCACCCGGTCGAGGTAGCCCTTGGACCAGTACTTCTCCTCGCGCTCCATGACGAACGAGGGCACCCGCCCGCCCGGCACCAGCTCCACGTGGTGGGCCTGCACCGACAGCACGGGTTCCTCGCCCAGCTCCTCGCGCACCATCGACATGAGCGCGGGGATCGACGGGTCGTTCACGGTCACCGGGCGGATCTCCAGGTGCACGCCCGCGAACCCGTCCGCGGCCACCTCGGCCACCGCCGGGGCGAGCGCCGCCCGGGCCTCCTCGTCGAGCCGGTCCCGCAGCAGCGAGGACCCGCTCTCCACGTGCCGCAGCCACGCCAGCGCGCGCACGTCGGGGTACTCCCGCTCCAGCCAGGACAGCAGCGAGCCGGTGTCCTCCACCCTCTCGACCGCGCCCTCGGCGTCGATCCCGCCCGCGTACACGTACACCGTGTCCACCCCGCCGGTGTCGAGCACCCGCGCCAGGGAACCGGTGTCCTCCCAGGAGCCCACCCACGCCGCGTCCGCGCCCTGCGAGGTCGCCCACGACGCCGGTTCACCGGAGAACTGGAAGGCCAGCAGGGCCCCCGCGCCCGCCACCACGACCGCGATCGCGGCCACGCCCGCCAGCAACCGTGTCAACAGCCACTTCAACCGCCCGCTCCTCCCACATCCCGGACCGCGCGCAGTCCTGCCCGCCCGTCATCCGCCACCACCCTCAACAGCGGCGTCGGGCGTCCGGCGTCTGCCCGCACGGCCCGTTTCCGGTCCCGGGTCACATAATCTGGACACAGACCCGCGCCCGCGCCCCCATACTGCCGCACGGCCCGCTGCCGTCACCGAGAGAGGGCACCCGGCCGCCGTGGGATGATGGACGACGCCGTAGGCCTCCGCCGCGGCGGGGCGACACCGCCGCGAGGCGCACACGACCCGGACCCGACCTGTGAACGGAGCACGGTGGCACAGCCGAACTGGACCGATCCCGCGCTGATCCGCAACTTCTGCATCATCGCGCACATCGACCATGGCAAGTCGACGCTGGCCGACCGGATGCTCCAGATCACCGGTGTCGTCGAGGACCGCCAGATGCGCGCCCAGTACCTGGACCGCATGGACATCGAGCGCGAGCGCGGCATCACCATCAAGTCGCAGGCGGTGCGCATCCCCTTCACCGCCGTCGACGACCGCACCTACACGCTCGACCTCATCGACACCCCCGGGCACGTCGACTTCACCTACGAGGTCTCGCGTTCCCTGGCCGCCTGCGAGGGCGCCGTCCTGCTGGTGGACGCCGCGCAGGGCATCGAGGCGCAGACCCTGGCCAACCTGTACATGGCCCTGGAGAACGACCTCACCATCATCCCGGTGCTCAACAAGATCGACCTCCCGGCCGCGCAGCCGGAGAAGTACGCCGAGGAGCTGGCCGGGATCATCGGCTGCGAGCCCTCCGACGTGCTCAGGGTCAGCGCCAAGACGGGCGAGGGCGTCGAGGAGCTCCTCAACGAGATCGTCAACCAGATCCCGCAGCCCGTCGGCGACGCCGACGCCCCGGCCCGCGCGATGATCTTCGACTCGGTCTACGACACCTACCGCGGCGTGGTCACCTACGTCCGGGTGATCGACGGCAAGCTCAGCCCGCGCGAGCGCATCCAGATGATGTCCACCCGCGCCTCGCACGAGATCCTGGAGATCGGCGTCAGCTCGCCCGAGCCCACCAAGTCCGGGGGGCTGGGGGTGGGCGAGGTCGGCTACATCATCACCGGCGTCAAGGACGTGCGCCAGTCCAAGGTCGGTGACACCATCACCGCCCTGAACCGGCCCGCCACCGAGGTGCTCGCGGGGTACCAGGAGCCCAAGCCCATGGTGTTCTCGGGCCTGTACCCGATCGAGGGCACCGACTACCCGGTGCTGCGCGACGCCCTGGAGAAGCTCCAGCTCAACGACGCCGCCCTGGCCTTCGAGCCGGAGACCTCCGCCGCCCTGGGCTTCGGCTTCCGCTGCGGCTTCCTGGGCCTGCTGCACCTGGAGATCACCCGGGCACGCCTGGAGCGCGAGTTCAACCTGGACCTCATCTCCACCGCGCCCAACGTCATCTACCGGGTGGACATGGAGGACGGCACCGAGCACGTGGTGACCAACCCCAGCGAGTTCCCCACCGGGAAGATCGACTCCATCTACGAGCCGATGGTCAAGGCCACCGTGCTCAGCCCCTCCGACCACATCGGCCAGATCATGGAGCTGTGCCAGGAGCGGCGCGGCGACCTCCAGGGCATGGACTACCTGTCCGAGGACCGCGTGGAGATGCGCTACACGCTGCCCATGGCCGAGATCGTCTTCGACTTCTTCGACCACCTCAAGTCCCGTACCAAGGGCTACGCGTCGCTGGACTACGAGCCCACCGGCGAGAAGGCCTCCGACCTGGTCAAGGTCGACATCCTGCTCCAGGGCGAGGCGGTCGACGCCTTCTCCGCCATCGTGCACAAGGACAAGGCCTACGCCTACGGCGTGGAGATGACCAAGAAGCTGCGCGAGCTCATCCCCCGGCAGCAGTTCGAGGTGCCCATCCAGGCCGCCATCGGCGCCCGGGTGATCGCCCGCGAGAACATCCGCGCCATCCGCAAGGACGTGCTCTCCAAGTGCTACGGCGGCGACATCAGCCGCAAGCGCAAGCTGCTGGAGAAGCAGAAGGAGGGCAAGAAGCGGATGAAGATGGTCGGCCGGGTCGAGGTGCCCCAGGAGGCCTTCATCTCCGCGCTGTCCACCGACACCAGCGGCGCCGACGACAAGAAGAAGAAGTAGCAGCCCCGTCCCCACGCGCTCGCGAGCACGCGGGGACACGAAGGGGGCGCCCCACCCCGGGGCGCCCCCTCCGCGCTCTCCTCAGTACCGCCTCCTCAGCCCTTGACCGCTCCCGCGGTCAGGCCCTCGGTGATGTAGCGCTGGAGGAACCAGAACACCGCCAGGGTGGGCAGGGACAGCATGATGGCGCCCACCGCGAACATCCCGAAGTTCGCGTTGCGCTGTGAGGCCACCAGCTGGTAGAGCCCCAGGCCCAGCGTCTTGGCGTCGGTGTCGCGCAGGAACACGCTCGCCATCAGGAACTCGTTGATGGTGGAGATGAACACCAGCAGGCCCACGATCGCCAGCACCGGCGTGACCAGCGGCAGCATGATCCGGAAGAACACCTGCGCGTGCGAGGCCCCGTCCATCTGCGCGGACTCGTCCAGCTCCTTCGGCACGGTGTCGAAGAAGCCCTTCATCAGCCACGTGTTGATGCTCAGCGCGCCGCCCAGGTAGACCAGCAGCAGCCCCCACCGGGTGTCGAAGCCGATCGCCGGGTAGTACTCGCCGATCGTGGAGAACATCAGGTAGATCGCCACGATCGCCAGGAACTGCGGGAACATCTGGATCACCAGGAGCCCGATCAGCCCCACCCGGCGACCGCGGAAGCGCATGCGGCTGAACGCGTACGCGGCCAGCGCCGACAGCAGCACCGTCACGGCGGCGTTGGTGAAGGCGAAGAACAGCGAGTTCGCGTACCAGGTGGTGAACGGGGTGTTGCTGAACAGGTCGACGGCGTTGTCCAGGCTGGCCCCGGTCGGCCACAGCTGCGCGCTGGACAGGGTGCCCAGCGGGTTGAGCGCCGCCGACACCACGAACAGCACCGGGAAGAGCGCGAACGCCACGACCAGCAGCATCACCATGTGGCGCCAGCCGTGCCTGCGGGCCCACAGGCCCAGACGGACTCCGGTACCGCGCCGGTAGGGCGCGCGCACCGCGCCCGGGGTTCCGACCGCCATCAGTCCACCTCCTTGAGGGCCTTGCTCCTGCTGAGGCTGACCACCGACATCACCGACACGATCAGGAAGATCATCACCGACAGCGCCGCCGCGTACCCGTACTGGGCGGTGGCCTCGTTGAAGGCGAGCCGGTAGGTGTAGGTGATGAGCAGGTCGGTCGCCCCGGCCGTCGGGCTCTCCGGCGAGAAGGGGCCGCCCTGGGTAATCAGCCACACCGCGTTGAAGTTGTTGAAGTTGAACGCGAACGTCGAGACCAGGATCGGCGTCATCGCCACCATCAGCAGCGGCAGGGTGACGTTGCGGAAGGCCTGCCAGGGGCCCGCGCCGTCGATCTGCGCCGCCTGGCCCAGCTCGCGCGGGACGGCCTGGAGGGCTCCGGTGGCCACCAGGAACATGTACGGGTAGCCCAGCCAGACGTTGGCCAGGATCACCGCAGCCCGGGCCGACCACGCGTCGCCCAGCCAGTCCACCTCCAGGCCGAGCACCCGGTTGAACAGGCCGAAGTCGGTGTTGAACATGTCCCGCCACAGCAGGAACATCGCCAGCGAGCTCATCGCGTACGGCAGGACCACCAGGATCCGGTACACGACCCTGCCGCGCAGCCCGGGTGCGTGCAGGGTGAGCGCGATCGCCAGGCCCACCACGAACACCAGGAAGGTGACTGAGGCGGCGAAGGCGATGTTCCACACCAGGATGCTGAAGAACGACGACGCGAAGGTCGGATTGAACAGGAAGCGGGCGAAGTTGTCGAAGCCCACGCCGACCTGCCAGCCCTGGGCCAGCCGCTCCCCGTCCTCGTCGTAGAACGCGCCGCGCTCGTTGTCCGCGTGGTAGACGATCCCGGTCTCGGCGTCGGTGACGCAGTCGCACCCGGCGTCGTAGGCGCGGGTCGCGGTCCCCTCGAAGGCGGTGGACAGGCCGCTGGAGCGGATGCCCGTGCCGCTGCCGGTGGGCACCGCGAACTCCTGGAGCTCGTCGCTGCGCGCGTTGACCTGCGTGGGGGACAGGATCGTGTACCCGAAGGCCTCGGTGATCTTGCCCGAGGGCTCCACGGTCGCGCCGTCGAGCTCGGTGAGCCCCTCCTCCGTCCCCGCGTAGGCGTCGCCCTCGGGGTCGGTGAGCAGGAAGACCAGCTCACCGGTCTCGGGCGAGCCGGTGACCGCCACGGTCAGGGTGTACTCCTCGGCCCCGTCCGGGCTGCTCACCGAGTAGGCCTCGATGGAGGCGATGGCCTGTTCCTTGTCGCCCCGGTGGCCGTCGCTGAGGTTGGTCACCGAGGTGCTCATCGTGTAGAGCACCGGCAGGATCTGGAAGGCGGTCAGGAACAGCACGCCCGGGATCAGGTACTTGGCCGGGACGGTGCGCTTGGACAGGTAGATCCAGTAGACGAGGCCGACCACGGCCACGACCAGGCCGATGCCCCACCAGTTGCCCGCCACGTACAGGGGCAGGACCGCCCACACGCCCAGGGCGGTGAACAGGCCCAGCAGGGCGATCCTGACGAGCTGCCCGCCCAGCGACCCGCCGCCGGCGAACCGCCCGCCCGGCAGGGGCGGGCGGGCGGGCGCTGTCTTCTCGGACGCCACCGCTATTCGCCGATCTGCGCGGCGATCGTGTCGTGGGCGGCCTCCATGGCCTCGCGCACGTCCTCACCGCCGATGATGGCGGCCTGGGCGATGCCGAGCGGCTCCCACGTCTCGCCCATCTCCGGGATGGAGGGCATCGGCATGCCCTCGGCCCCGGCCTCGGAGATCGCGGCGATGGTGGGGTCGTCGGCGGAGACGCTCTCCAGGGCCTCGGTCTGCACCGGCATGCGGGGGTCGGCCTCGTAGAGGCTGAGGACGAAGTCGGTGTCGGTGACGTAGTTGGTCACGAACTCCTGAGCCAGGGCGCTGTTGGCGCTGCCCTCGGTGACGAAGAACGCCTGGTAGCCGATGTAGGGGCTGGCGGGCTCCTCGCCCTCGAAGCCGGGGATGGGGCTGATCTCGTAGTCGACGCCCGCCTCGTTGGCGTCGGCGACGTTCCACGGGCCCGCGACGAAGAAGGGGGCCTCGCCCTCGTAGAACAGGGAGGCGTCGTTCTCCAGAGTGATGGAGCGGCGCAGCACGCCCTCCCCGGCCTCGCCGTACTCGGCGACCTTCTCCATGGCCTCGATGGACTCGTCGGTGCCCACGCCCAGGTCGGTCGGGTCCCAGTTGCCCTCCTCGTCCTGGCCGAAGAGGTAGCCGCCCGCGGAGGTGAACAGGGCGTTCATCCGGTAGGGGTCGCCCTCCTGGCCCACGGCCATGGACAGGACCTCGCTGGTCTCACCGGAGTCCTTGAGCTCGGTGCCGACCTCGACCATCTCCTCGAAGGTCGCGGGGGCCTCCGGCGCCAGGTCGGTGTTGCGCATGAGGAAGATGTTCTCCTGGGAGTAGGGAACACCGAAGAGCTGGCCGTCGTAGTTGAGGGCCTGCAACGAGGTCTCGTCCAGACCGGAGGCGCGGTCCTGGGGCAGCTCGATGGGCTGCACGGCGCCGTTGCGCACCAGGTTGCCCGTCCAGTCGTGGGCGCCGATGAAGACGTCGGGGGCGTTTCCGGCCTGGTGGGCATTGAGCACGTCGCCCTGGATGTCGCCGAAGGTCAGGCCCTGGACCTCGACCTCGATGCCGTTGGCCTCGGCGAACTCCTGGGCGGCCGCCTTGATGGCGTCGGCGCGCTCGGGGTCGGACCAGATGACGAGGCTGCCCTGGGCGGCGGCCTCCCCGCCCTCGTCGGTGCCACCACTGCACGCGGTCGCCATCAGTGCGATCGCGGCGATAGCTGGTGCGCTGCGGAGTCTCATGCTGTCTTCCTTCCGGGAGGCCGTGCTGAGGAGGTCGCGCATGCGTTCCGGCCGTCGAGGGCATGCGTGGTGATGTGACGCTAGCAATAACTTGCAAGCTTTGAAAGACTTTGCGAAGCTCCCGCATAAAGATGTGGAAACGCCGTGGAAACGGGCGCGTGACTTCGTGCACTGGGTAGCCGCACGGTGACCGTTCGCTGATCGATCCTGTGACGAACGGCGATTTGGTAACACCATTGAACACGCCACTCCGTACCACTCGAACCCGGCTCGGTTTCGCTGCGCGGTGTCCTCAACCAGGCACCCGTAGAGCTGACAGCGGCGGCCCGCCGCAGGGG
>ANAW01000129.1:0-263 GCA_000340945.1 Nocardiopsis synnemataformans DSM 44143
CACAAAGCCCAGCCACCCACCGGTAGAGCGCACAGTGGCGTTCCGCCCCGGGGGGTGTCCCTTTCCAGGCGACCTCAGCCAGGCACCCGTAGAGGTTGCGGGTTCCCCGCCCGCCCCTGGGGGGTGGTCGTGGTGGGCACTGGCAACAAGGTTCAGTGCTGGGGGCGGGGACCGACTGAGGGCAAGTTCGCCTGGCGAACTTGGCGAAGGAGATCCCTGCGCTTCGGTCACTCCAGGTGTCTGGTGGGCGTCACGAAGGCGGT
>ANAW01000130.1:0-42113 GCA_000340945.1 Nocardiopsis synnemataformans DSM 44143
GCGTAGAGCGGAGCGGTGTCCGTGAGCACCCACCCGTAGGGCCCGGGCTGACGCTGGACCCAGCGGGGTTGACGTAGAGCGTCCCTGGGCGCGCAACCACGCACCCGTAGAGCGTGGGCTGACGGAGGACCCAACGGGGTTGACGTAGAGGGTGCTGGTGTCGGCAACCACGCACCCGTAGAGCCCGGGCTGACGCTGGACCCAGCGGGGTTGACGTAGAGCATCCCTGCGCCAACAAGTTAATGGGGTTGTGGGGTTCGGTCTCCGGTCGCGCTTCGTTCCAGGGGGTTGAGCGGGGAACTTCAGCGGTCCTGCGCCACAAAGGGTTGACGTAGAACACCCCTGTGTCAGCAACCGTGCACCCGTAGAACCCGGTCTGACGCTGGACAGCGGGGTTGGCGTAGAGCGTCCCTGCGCCAGCAAGACAGTGCTGACCAGCACTGACCGGTACCGACCGCGACCGACCGGCACCGACCACCACCGGGCGGTGCCGGGCCCCGTGCCCGACACCACCCGCGCAGCCTCAGCCACACAGCCTCAACCGTGCAGCCTCAGCCGCGCAACCACACCCACACAGCCTCAACCACACAGCCTCACCTCACCCCCTCAACCACACCGCCGTCTCGGCGGGCAGCGTCAGGACGCCCTCGGCCGGTGCGCCGACCGGCCCGCTGGCCACGAGCACCTCACCGTCGGCCGCGAGCTCCACGGGCTCCCCGGTGAGGTTCACCGCGACGCGCACGCCCGGCTCGCGCTCGAAGTACAGCACGCCGCCGGGCGCGTCCAGCCAGGCCATCGAGCCGTCGCCGAGCGCGTCCAGCTCCCGGCGCAGGCGCAGCGCCTTCGTGTACAGCTCCAGCGTGGAGCCCTCCACCCCGCGCTGGGCGGCGCGCGACAGGGCGCCCCAGCCCTCGGGCATCGGCAGCCACGGGACGCTGCCCTCGGGGCCGAACCCGTGCGGGGCCTCGTCGCCGCCCCACGGCAGCGGCACCCGGCAGCCGTCCCGGCCGCGGTCGGTGCGGCCCGAACGCTCCCAGGTCGGGTCCTGCAACGAGTCCTCGGGCAAGTCGGTGACCTCGGGCAGCCCCAGCTCCTCGCCCTGGTACAGGTACACCGAACCCGGCAGGCCCAGCATCAGCAGCGTCGCCGCGCGCGCCCGGCGCAGCCCCTGCTCCCCGCCGCCGAAGCGGGTCACGTGGCGGGTCACGTCGTGGTTGGACAGCACCCACGTGGTGGTCGCGCCCACCGCGGTGTTGGCGGCCAGGGACACGTCGATGACCTCGCGCAGGCGCCCGGCGTCCCACGGCGCGGTCAGGTACTCGAAGTTGAACGCCTGGTGCAGCTCGTCCGGGCGCAGGTAGCGGGCCACCCGCTGGGCGTCCTCCACCCACGCCTCGGCCACCAGGGCGCGGTCGCCCGGGTACTCGGCGGCGATCCGCGCCCAGCGGCGGTAGATCTCGTGCACGCCGTCCTGGTCGAAGTAGGGCAGCGAGGTGCTGCCGTCCAGCATGTCGGCCTTGGCGTCCTCGGCGATGTCGGGCATCGCCGGGTCCTTGACCATGCCGTGCGCGACGTCGATGCGGAACCCGTCCACGCCCCGGTCCAGCCAGAAGCGCAGCACGTCGTCGAACTCGTCGTGCACCTCCTGGTTGGTCCAGTCGAAGTCGGGCTGCTCGGGGTCGAACAGGTGCAGGTACCACTGCTCCGGGGTGCCGTCGGGCCGCTTGAGGCGGGTCCAGGCGGGGCCGCCGAAGATCGACTTCCAGTTGTTCGGGGGCTCCTCCCCGTCGGGTCCCCGGCCGTCCCGGAAGACGTACCGCGAGCGGGCGTGTTCGCCCGGTTCGGCGGCCGCGGCCTCCTTGAACCACCGGTGGGCGGACGAGGAGTGGTTGGGGACCACGTCGATGATCAGGCGGATGCCCATCCCGTGGGCGGCCTCCAGGAGGGCGTCGAAGTCCTCCAGGGTGCCGAAACGGGGGTCGACGTCGCGGTAGTCGGCGACGTCGTAGCCGCCGTCGGCGAGCGGGGAGACGTAGAACGGCGTCAGCCAGATCGCGTCCACACCGAGTTCGGCCAGGTGGGGGAGGCGCTCGCGGATGCCGGCGAGGTCGCCCTCACCGTCACCGTTGGAGTCGGCGAAGCTGCGGACGTAGATCTGGTAGATCGCCGCGTCACGCCACCAGTGCGTCTGCGTCTGAGGCTCCATCAGCGGGGGTCCTTCCCTGGGACGAGTGCAATTTCTTGCGCAAGATTACCGCCAATTTTCGGCCATGTGACGACGATCTCGACTAGAGTTGCGCCCATGGGTCCACGACTTGCCGACATCGCGCGGCACGCAGGCGTCAGCGAGGCCACCGTCTCGCGGGTGCTCAACGACAAGCCGGGCGTCGGCAGCGACACCCGCAAGGCCGTCCTGACGGCGCTGGACGTCCTCGGCTACGAGCGCCCCGCCCGCCTGCGGCAGCGCTCCGCGGGACTGGTCGGCATGGTCATACCCGAACTGGAGAACCCCGTCTTCCCGATGTTCGCCCAGGCGGCCGAGGGAGCACTCGCCCAGCGCGGGTACACGCCCGTACTGTGCACCCAGACCCCCGGCGGGATAACGGAGGACGAGTACGTGGAGCTGCTGCTGGAGCGCAACGTCTCCGGCATCCTCTTCGTCTCCGGGCGCCACGCCGACACCACCGCCCCCCACGAGCGCTACCACGCGCTGGTCTCGCGCAGACTCCCGATCGTGCTGGTCAACGGGTACGCCGACGCCATCCCCGCCGCCTTCATCTCCTGCGACGACCGGGAGGCCGGGCACCTGGCCGTCAACCACCTGGTCGCCCTCGGCCACACCCGCATCGGCTTCACCAGCGGCCCCGAGCGCTACGTCCCCGTCCGCCGCAAGCTCGACGGCTACCACCGGGCCCTGGCGCAGCACGGCCTGGACGGCGAGGACCTCGTGGAGCTGTCGCTGTTCGGCGTGGAGGGCGGCCACGCCGCGGCCACCCGGCTGATCGAGCGCGGGGTCACCGCCATGGTCTGCGGCTCGGACATGATGGCCCTGGGCGCCATCCGCGCCGCCCGCCAGCGCGGCCTGCGCGTCCCCCGCGACTTCTCGGTGGTGGGCTTCGACGACTCCCAGCTCATCGCTTTCACCGACCCCCCGCTGACCACCGTCCGGCAGCCGGTCAACGCCATGGCGCTGGCCGCCGTGCGCGCCCTGTGCGACGAGATCGCCGGACACCCCGTCTCCCACACCGAGTACGTCTTCGACCCTGAGCTGGTCGTCCGCGGCTCCACCGCCATCGCCCCCGCCAGGAACCCCGCCCCCGTCACCCAGATCGACGCCGCCCCCGCGCGCACCCGGGCGGAGCGCCCCCGGGTCTGACCGCGCTTTCCCTCCCCGCAACCCTCCCCTCCCCACCCCGGTCCCCGCGTCCCCGCGTCCCCACCCCCGATCTCCGCCCTCACCCCGAACTCCCTTGCCCGGAACCCCGCGTCCGGAGCCCGTGCCCGAACTCCCGCGCCAGGGGCCCGTGTCCGTACTCCCGCACCCGGAGCCCCGCGCCCGGGCCCCCGCACGCCCGGCGAGGGGACCAGGGCACACCGGCCGGTCGGCGACACTGGAGGCATGCCTTCCGTTGCCCTCGACGGCGATCCCGTACCGAGCACCGGGGAACTGCCCGGGCAGTCCCTCGCCGAACTCGGCGGGCGGCCCCTCGGGTTCTACGTCCACGTGCCCTTCTGCGTCACCCGCTGCGGTTACTGCGACTTCAACACCTACACGGCCGAGGAGCTGGTCTCCCGCGACGGCACCGCCACGGCCTCCCGCGAGACCTACGCCGACCAGGCGATCGCGGAGGTCGCGCTGGCCGACCGGGTCCTGACGGGGGAGCGCCCGCCGGTCAGCACGCTGTTCGTCGGCGGCGGCACACCCACCCTGCTGTCGGCCGAGGACCTGGGCCGCGTCGTCGCCGCCGTGCGCGAGCGCTTCGGGTTCACGCCCGGCGCCGAGCTGACTACCGAGGCCAACCCCGAGACGGTCACGCCCGACTACCTCGCGCGGCTGCGCGAGGCCGGGTTCACCCGCGTGTCCTTCGGCATGCAGAGCGCCCGCGAGCACGTGCTGCGGGTGCTGGAGCGCGGCCACACGCCCGGACGCCCCGAGCAGTGCGTGGAGTGGGCGCGGCGCGCCGGGTTCGAGCACGTCAACCTGGACCTGATCTACGGCACCCCGGGGGAGGACGACGAGGACTGGCGTGCCTCCCTGGAGGCCGCGGTCTCCGCGGGGCCCGACCACGTCTCGGCCTACTCGCTCATCGTCGAGGAGGGGACCCGCCTGGCCGCCCGGGTGCGCCGGGGCGAGCTCGCCGAGCCCGACGACGACACGATGGCCGACCGCTACCTCATGGCCGAGGAGGTCCTCGCTGCGGCCGGGTTCAGCGCCTACGAGGTGTCCAACTGGGCGCGCACCGAGCAGGGCCGCAGCAGGCACAACCTCCTGTACTGGACCGGCGGCCACTGGTGGGGCGTGGGCCCGGGCGCGCACAGCCACGTGGGCGGCACCCGCTGGTGGAACGTCAAGCACCCGGCCGCCTACGCCGCCCGCCTGGCCGCCGGGGACAGCCCCGGCCTGGCCCGCGAGGTGCTCACCGAGGAGGAACGCCGCTTCGAGCGCGTCCTGCTGGAACTGCGTGTGGAGGGCGGCTGCCCGCTGGACCTGCTCGAACCGCACGGCCGCGACGCGGCCAAGCGGGCCGTCGCCGAGGGCCTGCTGGACGCGGACGCCCACGAGGCCGGACGCGCGGCCCTCACCCTGCGCGGACGCCTGCTCGCCGACGCCGTGGTGCGCGACCTCACCTGAGCCCCTCCGGCCGGGTCCGGACACGGTGAGGGGGCCCGGCCGACGGCCAGGCCCCCTCGCGTCCGCCGAAGCGCCGGGCTACTTGACCCAGCTGACGTTGAACGGGTAGCGGTACCACTCGCCCCGGTTGGCGGCCACGCCGCCGATGATGCCGAAGACGATGGCGGCGACCCAGAAGACGAACCAGGTCAGGAAGCCGATGATGACGATCATCAGGACGCTGGAGATCAGGTAGCCGATCATGATCAGGAGCTGGAAGTTCAGCGCCTGCGCCGCCTGGTTGCGGACGAACGGCGACTCGTCCTTCTTGATCAGGAAGAAGATCAGCGGCACGATCCAGCCGAGGATGCCGCCGCCCACGTGGGAGAACATCGCCATCTGGCGCTCTTCGGGACTGGGCTGGCCGGTCGTGGCCGAGGAGGGGCCGTAGGCGCCGTGCGGGGGCTGGCCGTAACCGCCCTGCTGGTAGTGGGCCTGGTAGCCGCCGGTCTGCTCGTACCCGGGCTGACCGGGGTACCCGCCGGCCTGGCCCGGGTATCCACCGGCCTGGCCGGGGTATCCGCCGGACTGGTCCTGGTACCCGGGCTGACCCGGGTAGCCCTCGGGCTGACCGGACGGGGGCGGGTAACCGCCCTGCTGGTAGCCGGGCTGACCACCGGTGGAGTGACCGTGCTGGGAGGGGTAACCGCCGGAGTCCTGGCCGGGCTGCTGGCCCTGGCCGTAGGGGCCCTCGGGAGGGTTGTTGGGATAGGACATGTTGGGTTCCTTCGTGCGGATGCGCTCGGACTGCGTGCGGGAGCGGATCACTTCAACAGGCGGATGCTCACCGGGTAGCGGTACCACGTCCCCTTGTTGGCGCCGTTGGCGCCCAGGACGCCGAACACGATAGCGACGACCCAGATCAGGGCGACCAGGAGGGATCCGATCCAGGACAGCTCTGGGAAGAAGATACCCAGGCCGATGAAGGCCACCCACGCGAAGACGTAGGGGATCAGCAGAGTGAGCTGGAAGTTGGCCGCCTCGGCCGCGTGGTGGCGGACGAACGGCGACTGGTCGCGCTTGGCGAAGTAGATGGCCAGCGGCGGGATCCAGCCCAGGCAGGCGATCACGAAGCCCGACAGGTGGGCGAGCATGGCCACGAGCGTGCTGTTGTCGCCGCCCGGGGCACCCTGCTGGGGCTGGCCCTGGACACCGGGCTGCCCGTACGCCGTGGGAGCGCCCGGGTAGGGCTGCTGTTGGCCCGGAGCGGGCTGGCCGTAGGCCCCCTGCTGGGGCTGGCCGAACTCCGGCTGGGGCTGCTGGGGCTGTTGGGGCTGGCCGTAGGGCTGCTGTCCGTACTCGGACGGCGGGGCGTAACCGGGCTGCGCGCCGGGGTCCTGGCCGTATCCGGGGTGGGCCCCCGAGGCCTGGCCGTATCCCGGCTGGGCACCGGAGGGCTGGCCGTAGCCGGGCTGCGCGCCGGAGGGCTGTGCTCCCGGGTTCTGGCCGTATCCCGGCTGGCCCTGGTCGGGCTGCGGGGCGTACGGCGACTGCGCTCCGGACGGCTGCCCGTAGGCGGGCTGCTGGCCGTAGGCCGCCTGCTGTCCGTATCCGGACTGTTCCGGGGCCCCCTCCGGCGGGGCGAAGCCGGGCTGCTGCTGGCCCGGAACGGGCTGGCCGTAGGCCCCCTGCTGGGGCTGGCCGAACTCCGGCTGGGGCTGCTGGGGCTGTTGGGGCTGGCCGTAGGGCTGCTGTCCGTACTCGGACGGCGGGGCGTAACCGGGCTGGGCCCCCGAGGCCTGGCCGTAGCCGGGGTGGGCACCGGAGGCCTGGCCGTATCCCGGCTGGGCCCCCGAGGCCTGGCCGTAGCCGGGCTGCGCGCCGGAGGGCTGGCCGTATCCCGGCTGGCCGTAGGCGGACTGCGCTCCCGGGTTCTGGGCGTAGCCCTGCTGGCCCTGGTCGGGCTGCGAGGCGTACGGGGACTGCGCTCCGGAGGGCTGCCCGTAGGCGGGCTGGCCCTGACCGGGCTGGGGCGCGTACGGCGACGGGGCGCCCGGGGGCGGTGCGAAGCCGGGCTGTGCTCCCGGGTTCTGGCCGTATCCCTGCTGGCCCTGGTCGGGCTGCGGGGCGTACGGCGACTGCGCCCCGGAGGGCTGGCCGTATCCCGGCTGCGCTCCCGAGGGCTGCTGACCGTGGTCCTGGTGCCCCTGGTCGGGCTGCGGAGCGTACGGAGGCTGCGCCCCGGACGGCTGCCCGTGGCCGGGCTGCTGGCCGGGCTCCGGCTGCCGGGACTGCTGTCCGTACTCCTGCTGCCCGTCCTGCCCGTGGTCCGGCTGCTGTCCCCGGTGGGGATCCTCCGGGGGCGGGGGGTTCGTCGGGGTCTGGCTCATGCTCTTCCTTGGCTCCGCTGATGAGGGGGAGGTTCCTGTACTACCGTGCTGCACCGACGACCGCGCGGGCCGGAGGCGGGCGACCGCGGCGCCGGACACGGGGACCGGTGCCTCGCCCGGGTCAAATCCTAGGTCCTGCCACTCCTCCCACGCGCAGTGCTCGTCAGGGAGCGTCCGGGTGCGGCCCGGTGACGAAGTCGATCAGCTCCTCCACCCGGCCGAGCAGGGCCGGCTCCAGATCAGCATAGGTACGGACCGATCCCAGGATCCGGCGCCACGCCTCGCCCGTCTCCATCCGCCAGCCCAGGGCGCTCACGACACCCTCCTTCCAGGGGACGCCGCGCGGCACCTCGGGCCAGGCCCCGATCCCCACGGAACCCGGCCGCACCGCCTGCCAGACGTCGACGTAGGGGTGGCCGGCCACCAGCACGTGCTCGCCGCGCACCCGCTCGGCGATCCGCGTCTCCTTCGAGCCCGGCACCAGGTGGTCCACCAGGACGCCCAGCCTCCTGCCGGGCCCGGGTGAGAACTCCGCCACGATCGAGGGCAGGTCGTCGGCCCCCTCCAGGAACTCGACGGCCACCCCCTCCACGCGCAGGTCGTGGCCCCAGACCCTCTCCACCAGCTCGGCGTCGTGGACGCCCTCCACGTAGATCCGGCTCTCCCGTGCCGTGCGCGCCCGCGCGTCCGGCACCGCCACCGACCCGGAGGCGCTGCGCAGCGGTCCCCTCGGGGCCGCGGCGGGACGCACCAGGGTCACCGGCTCACCGTCGACCAGGAACGCGGCCGGGGCGAGGTCGAACACGCGGCGGCGGCCGTGCCGGTCCTCCAGCGTCACGGCGGCCTTGTCCCAGGCCACCACCGCCCCGCAGAACGCCTCCTCGGCGTCCTCCACGACCAGTTCCCTTTCCAGGGTCACCTCGCGGACCGCCTTCTTCTTCGGGCGGCGCCAGTCCCCGGCGAGCACGTCGCGGCCGTAACGGCCGGTTCCCTTGGTAGCCACGGTCGTGCAGTCTACTGGTGGCGCGAGCCGGTGCCCCGTCGGCCGCGGCGCGCGCCGCGGGCCCCTCGGGAACGGGGACGGCACCGTCAGGGTTTGCGGCCGGGCATAGACTTAGCACTGAGGACCACGGAGTGCCAGGAGGTGGCGAGTGCTGGATGAGCGCAAGCTCGCGGTCCTGCGTGCCGTCGTCGAGGACTTCGTCAACACCAACGAGCCCGTGGGGTCCAAGGCCCTGGCCGACCGCCACCGGCTCGGCGTCTCCCCGGCGACCATCCGCAACGACATGGTCGCCCTCGAGGAGGACGGCTACATCGCGCAGCCGCACACCAGTGCCGGCCGCGTCCCCACGGACAAGGGGTACCGGCTCTTCGTCGACCGGCTCTCCTCGGTCAAGCCGCTCTCGACCGCGGAGCGGCGCGCCATCGAGTCCTTCCTCACCGGCGCCGTGGACCTCGACGAGATCGTCGCCCGGACCGTGCGGCTCCTCGCGCAGCTCACCCGCCAGGTCGCGATCGTCCAGTACCCCTCGCTGACCCGCTCGTCGGTGCAGCATGTGGAACTGGTCCCCCTCGGGGGGCAGCGGATCATGATGGTCGTGATCACCAACACGGGCCGGGTCGAGCAGCGCGTCATCGACGGCCTTGGAGAGGTCCACGAGGCAGCCGTCGACGACCTGCGCGCGATGTTGAACCGGGCCATCGCCGGACGCCACCTCGGCGACGTGCCCGACGCGGTGGAGGACCTGCCTCCGCAGGTGCCGCCCGAACACCGCCGGATGGCGGTGTCGGTCCTCTCCGTCCTGCTGGAGAGCCTCGTCGAACGGCACGAGGAGAAGATCGTCCTCGCGGGGACGGCCAACCTCGCCGCCGTCGACTTCGCCGCCAGCCTCAGGGACGTCCTGGAGGCACTGGAAGAGAACATGGTCCTCATCCGTTTGCTGGGAGAGGCCAAGGACCCGTCGATGCTCACGGTGCGCATCGGCGCGGAGAACTTCCACGAGGGCCTGAGGTCCACCTCCATCGTGTCGGCGGACTACGGTGTGGGAAACCAGTCGCTCGCCAAGATCGGTGTGGTGGGACCCACCCGGATGGACTACCCGGGGACGATGGGAGCAGTACGCGCCGTGGCTCGCTATGTCGGACAGATTTTGGCAGGACAGTAACTCAGTGGCCAGAGACTATTACCAGGTTCTCGGAGTGCGTCGCGACGCGTCCAAGGACGAGATCAAGAAGGCCTACCGGCGGCTCGCGCGCGAACTCCACCCGGACATCAACCCGGACCCCGCAACCCAGGAGCGCTTCAAGGAGGTGACCCAGGCCTACGAGGTCCTCTCCGACGAGAACAAGCGCCGGATGTTCGACATGGGCCAGGACCCCTACGCGCCCGGCGGCGGTGGCGGGGCCGGGGGCTTCGGCGGCGCGGGCGGGTTCGCCTTCGACGACATCATGAACGCCTTCTTCGGCGGCGGCCAGCCCGGCGGGCGCGGCCCCCGGGAGCGGGTCCGCCGCGGACGCAGCATCAAGATCCGGGTCGAACTGGACCTGGTGGAGACCGCGTTCGGGGTCAGCAAGGAGATCACCTTCCCCACCGCCATCCTGTGCGAGACCTGCCAGGGTGAGGGGACGGCGGCCGGTTCGCACCGCACCACCTGTGAGATGTGCCACGGGCAGGGCGAGGTGTCCCAGGTCACGCGGTCCTTCCTCGGCCAGGTCATGACCTCCCGCCCCTGCCCCCAGTGCTCGGGCCAGGGCTCGGTCATCACCAACCCCTGCGGCGACTGCGCGGGCGAGGGCCGGGTGCGCGAGAAGGTCACCCGCACGGTCAAGATCCCCGCGGGCGTCGACGACGGCACCCGCATCCAGCTCGCCGGGGAGGGCGAGGTCGGCCCCAACGGCGGACCGCGCGGCGACATCATCCTGGAGATCATCCAGCGCCCGCACCCCACCTTCGAGCGGCGCGGCGACGACCTGCACTGCACGGTGACCGTCCCCATGACGGCCGCCGCGCTGGGCGCCTCCTTCGCCTTCGACACCCTCGACGGCACCGAGAACATCGACCTGCGCCCGGGCACCAACTCCGGCCACGTCATCACCCTCCCGAACAAGGGCGTCAGCCACCTCGACGGCGGCGGCCGGGGCGACCTGCGCATCCGCGTCGACGTGGAGACCCCGAGCCGACTGGACGAGGAGCAGGAGGCCCTCCTGCGCAAGTTCGCCGAACTGCGCGGCGAGGACCAGAGCCCGGGACGCTTCAGCCCCGGACACGGCGGGTTCTTCTCCAAGATCCGCGACGCCTTCGGCGCCAAGTGACACCGCCGGTCTTCCTGGTCGAGGCCGCCGACCTGGCGGCCGACCGGGTGACGGTGGACGGCGCCGAGGGCCGTCACGCCGCCGTGGTGCGCCGCATCCGGGAGGGCGAGACCGTCGACCTCTCCGACGGACGCGGCCTGCGCGCCCGCTGCACGGTGACCGCCGTGGGCAGGGACCACATCGTCTGCGCGGTGGTGGAGCGCCGGGAGGAACCGGCGCCCCGCCCCCGCCTGACCGTGGTCCAGGCACTGCCCAAGGGCGACCGGGGCGAACTGGCCGTGGAGATGATGACCGAGGCCGGAGCCGACGCGGTCGTGCCCTGGGCGGCGGAGCGCTGCGTCACCCGCTGGAAGGGCGACCGCGCCGCCAAGGCGCTGGCCAAGTGGCGCGCGACCGCCCGCGAGGCGGCCAAGCAGGCCCGGCGCGCGCGACTGCCCGAGGTCGCCGACCTCGCCGACCGCGCCGCCGTGACCGGACTGCTGGCCGGGGCGGACCTGGGCGTCGTGCTGCACGAGGACGGCGCCAGCCGCCTGTCGCAGCTGGAGCTCCCCGCGGGACAGGGCCCCGGCGTCGTCGTGGTGGTCGGCCCCGAGGGCGGTTTCTCCGATGACGAGCTGGAGGCGTTCGACGCCGCGGGCGCGGTCCGGGCGCTGCTGGGGCCGAGCGTGCTGCGCACCTCCACCGCCGGGGTCGCCGCCCTGTCGGTGCTCCAGGCCCGCACCGGCCGCTGGTAGACCGCACGTCCGAACACAGGTGAGGCGCCCGGACACGTCCGGGCGCCTCACCTGTGTCGTGTGTTCCTGTTCGTGCAGGGGAGCGGAAGCCCCCGGCACGGGTGTGTCAGCTGCCGGGAGCCGTCTTGGCGCCGTTGTCGCCACCGGTGGTGCCGGTGCCGCCGGTGCCGGTTCCGTCGCCGCCGGTGCCGCCGCCTTCGCCGCCCGTGCCGTCACCGCCGCCGGAGGGCTCCTCCCCGCCGGTCCCGCCGTCGCTGTCGCCGCCGCCGTCCTCACCGGTGGGCCCGTCGCCCGCGCCGCTGCTCGGCTCGTCGCTGGGCTCGCACTCCTCCTCGGAGGCGGCCTTCTCGTCCTTCTCCTCTTCGGAGCTGGACGGGGCCGGGGAGGAGGCGGACTCCTCGGGCGCCGGACACGTGGAGGCGGCCGTGACGCCCTCCTCGGAGGGAGCGGGCTCCTCCTCGTCGTCTTCCGGGGTGGGGGAGGAGGCCGGGTCCCGCGGCGGCTCCTCCTCCTGCTGGGTGGTGCCGTCCACCGAGCCGGTGGAGGGATCGGGGGCGGCCACACCGCCGCCCTCCCCCTCCTCCTCGGCGGGCGCGCCCTCGCGGTCGGCGCCCGCGGGGACGATCTCCAGCACGTGGTCGCGGACCTGGGGGCTGGAGATGACCACGGACCCGGCGATCAGGGCGGCTCCCGCCACCGCCATCGCCGGACGTAGCCAGGGCATACCGAACCAGGCCGAACCGCGGTTGCGCTCGGTGCGCTCACGGATCAGGTTCAACGCCTCGGGAGAGGTCGTGACCGTGTCGGCCTCGGCCTTGAGCAGGTGGCGGAGCTGCTCCTCGAACGGATCGTTCGTGGGGTTCGTGGGGCTGGTCATGTCGTCTGCTCCAGAACAGAGCGGAGCGCGGAGATACCGCGGGACGTGTGGCTCTTCACCGCGCCCCGGCTGATCCCCATGGCGTCCGCGATCTGTGCCTCGGACAGGTCGCCGTAGTACCGGAGCACGATGGCCTCTCGCTGACGGGTGGGTAGTTTGCGCAGGGCACGGATGACGGCTTCGCGCTCCAACAGGCTCAGCGCGCCGTGTTCGGCGCTGGGCGCGTCGGGCAGGGCCTTGGGAGCGTGCTTCTCCACGACCGCCCTGTGGCGGAGCACGGACCGGGCCTTGTTCACCACGGCCTGGCGCAGGTAGGACAGGGCCTTGTTCGGGTCGCGCAGGCGGCGCCACGCTCCGTGCATGGCGACGAACGAGTCCTGGACGACCTCTTCCGCTGTCGCGTGATCGCGGACGAGCAGGGCGGCGAGCCGAACGAGCGGACGGTAGTGCTCCCGGTAGAGCTCCGTCACGGCGTGGTCGGCGTCCCACTCCACCGAGAGCGGTGCCGTGGTGGCACCGGCCACCATGGTTTCTGTCGTCACATCAGTTCGACGCACACCCTTGTCGCGGGGTTTACGAAAGGGCATACCTCTTCTTTTCCAGGTAGACGTGCGTTTCAATCCGAACACGCGGGAATATGGCCGAGGCCGGACGGAGCCGACGACCTGGCGCGCACGGGTGGAAAGCCTATCGCGCCCGGGACGCCGGGCGTCGCCGAACCCGCTCGCCCGCGGCCCCGCGGGCGCCCTCCGCCGCCGGCCCGCCCGACGGCGACCTGCGGCATCATGGTCCCGGACGAAACCGAGACGGCGGCCGTTCCGGCGGCCGCGCAGACGGAGAAAAGGTGCGCGATGGCCCAGGACGACTGTCTTTTCTGCAAGATCGTGAAGGGGGAGGTGCCCGCCGAGATCGTGCGTGAGAGCGAGCGCGCGGTCGCCTTCCGCGACATCAACCCCCAGGCGCCCACGCACGTGCTGATCATCCCGCGCGAGCACCACCCCACCGCCGCCGAGGCCGCCGCTGCGGACACCGGCCTGCTCGACGAGATCGTCCGGGTGGCGCACGAGGTGGCCGTGGACGAGGACGTCGCCGACCAGGGCTACCGGCTGGTGTTCAACACCGGCAGCGGCGCCGGGCAGACGGTCTTCCACCTCCACGGGCACCTGCTCGGCGGTCGCGGGCTGAACTGGCCCCCCGGGTAGGCCGGGACCGGCTCCCCGGCCCCCGGCCCCTCCGGCCGAGTACGGACGGAAGCCCTTCGCCCGCCGCCCCGTCCGCATCCCTTCGCGGGTGTCCCTCCCGCACGTTCTCCACAGGCGGAAATAACGGATCGAGTCGGGCGGAGGCGCCTTGGTAGACTCGTCGCTGTGGGCTCCGAGGGTTCGGTGTGACCGTTGTGAACACCGGCGAGGAAGCTCCGACCGGGCGCCGTCCGCGGCGTCGGGACCGTCCACCAGGTGCGCCTCCCGCAGGGGTCGGGCAGGCGCCCGACCGAAGGGTAGGGACAGCGGCCGCACGGCCTCACCATGTCCGAGACAACGCACACGCACCCGCCACGGGACACCCAGGTCAAGGTCGTGGTGCCCGACGAGCACACGATGGTCAGCCTGCTGGGCTCCAGGGACGAACTCCTCAGGGCGTTGGAGCGGGCCTTCGACAGCGACATCCACGTGCGCGGCAACGAGTTCACCATCAGCGGCTCCCCGGAGGAGACCGTCGTCGTGGTCCGCCTCGTCGAGGAGCTGATCGAACTCGCCAAGAGCGGCACCCACGTCACCCCCGACACCATCGAACGCATGGTCCACATGCTGGGCTCGCCCGGCGGCGAGCGCCCCGCGGACGTGCTGACCACCAACATCCTGTCCAACCGCGGCAAGACCATCCGTCCCAAGACGCTCAACCAGAAGCGCTACGTCGACACCATCGACCAGCGCACGGTGGTGTTCGGCATCGGTCCCGCCGGTACCGGCAAGACGTACCTGGCCATGGCCAAGGCGGTCAAGGCGCTCCAGGACAAGGAAGTCAACCGGATCATCCTCACCCGGCCCGCGGTGGAGGCCGGAGAGCGGCTGGGCTTCCTGCCCGGCACCCTCTACGACAAGATCGACCCCTACCTGCGCCCGCTCTACGACGCCCTGCACGACATGCTCGACCCCGACTCCATCCCCAAGCTCATGGCGGCGGGGACCATCGAGGTCGCGCCGCTGGCGTACATGCGTGGTAGGACCCTTAATGACTCCTTCATCATCCTGGACGAGGCCCAGAACACCTCGCCCGAGCAGATGAAGATGTTCCTCACCAGGCTGGGGTTCGGCTCCCGGATCGTGGTCACCGGTGACGTGACCCAGGTCGACCTGCCCGGCGGGCAGACCAGCGGCCTGCGCACCATCGAGTCCATCCTGAGTGACATCGACGACATCGCCTTCTGCCGCCTGAGCAGTGAGGACGTCGTCCGGCACAAGCTGGTCGGCAAGATCGTGGACGCCTACGGGCGCTACGACGCCGCCCAGGACGCCGCGCGGGACGACCGCAGGGGCCCCGCCGGAGGGAGCCGCCCACGCCGCGGATCCGCGCGGCGCGGCGCCTCCGACACCCCGGCCGCGCCGGAGCCGGAGAGCGCCGACGGCGGGGAACAGGCAGACTGAGGTAGTAGTACGGCGTTCGAACCGGTGGGTCCGCGACAGGCGGGTCCACCGGTTCGGTTGCCGAGGGCGCGCCGGTCCGGCGCGCCGCACCACCGGCCGGGCGCGCCGCCCGGCCCCGCGATCCCTAGGTAAGGCAGCCGCAACCATGAGTATCGACGTCGCCAACGAGTCCGGCGTCACCACCGTGGACGAGGAGAGGCTCTCCCGTCTGGCCCGTCACGTGCTCGACGCCATGCGCGTCCATCCGCTGGCCGAGCTGTCCGTCGTGCTCGTGGACGAGGAGCCGATGGCCGACCTGCACGTGCGGTGGATGGACGAGCCGGGCCCCACCGACGTGCTCTCCTTCCCGATGGACGAACTGCGCCCCGGCGGCCCCGGCCGCACGAGCGAGCCGGGCGTCCTGGGAGATGTGATCATCTGTCCGCAGGTCGCCGAGCGCCAGGCCGAGAAGGCCGGGCACGGCACCGAGGCGGAGATCGACCTGCTGTGCACGCACGGCATCCTGCACCTGCTGGGCTACGACCACGCCGAGCCCGAGGAGCACAAGGAGATGTTCGGCCTCCAGGGCGAGATCCTCGCCGCCTGGCGCGAGCGCGAGGCGCCCGGGGCCGAAGGGGATGAGAGCACCCGATGAGCCCGTCGGTCTGGCCCGACGTCGCCCCCCTGACCACGGGCGAGCCCGTGGAGTGGATCAGCGCGTTCGCGGTCGCCCTGGTGCTGACCGCCGTCGCGGGCTTCCTGGTGGCCGCGGAGGTCGCCGTCACCCGTGTGATGTCCGTGGGCCTGCCCGAGGCGAACTCCGGTGAGCGCGTGGCCAAGGCCGGGCGCCGCTGGGAGCGGGTGTCGGCCGACCCCACCCGCCACCTCAACGTGCTGCTGTTCCTGCGCGTGGTGTGCGAGGTGTGCGCGGTGCTGGCCGCCGCCGTGGGCATGGTGTTCCTGCTGGGGCTGGGCTGGCCCGCCCTCGGGTTGACCGCCGCGGCGATGGTCGTGGTGGAGTCGGTGCTGATCGCGATCGCGCCGCGCATCCTCGGCCGCCAGTTCTCCGGGGCCTTCGCGCGCGCCAGCGCGGCGGTCGTCTACCCGGTCCAGGTGGTGGTGGGCCCCATCGCCCAGCTGTTCGTGGGGGCGGGCCGCGCGCTCACCCCGCGCGCCAAGGGCGACCGCGAGGGCCCCTTCAGCACCGAGGTGGAGCTGCGCCAACTGGTGGACCTGGCCGAGCGGGGGGAGGTCATCGACCCCGAGGAGAGCCAGATGATCCACTCCGTGTTCAAGCTCGACGACACGCCCGTGCGCGAGGTGATGGTGCCCCGCCCCGACATCGTGTTCACCAGCCGTGACGCCGACGCCGACGCGGTGCTGACCCTGGCGCTGGCCAGCGGGTACTCGCGTATCCCGGTGACCGGCGAGGACGAGGACGACGTGGTCGGCATCGTCTACCTCAAGGACCTGGTGTACCAGCTGCGGGACCGCTGGGCGGCCGCCGCGGGCACCGACGACGAGGTGCCGCTCACCGCGGGCGACGTGATGCGCCAAGCAAGCTACGTCCCCGACACCAAGCCCATCGACGAGCTGCTGCGCGAGATGCAGCAGCAGCGCAACCACGTCGCCGTGGCCATCGACGAGTACGGCGGCACGGCCGGACTGGTCACCCTGGAGGACATCGTGGAGGAGATCGTCGGTGAGATCACCGACGAGTACGACCACGAGGTCCCGCCGGTGGCCTGGCTCGACGCGGACCGGGTGCGGGTGACCGCCCGCCTGCCGCTGGGCGAGCTGGACGAGCTGTTCCCGGACCGCGACCTGGACGTGGCGGACGTGGAGACCGTCGGCGGACTCGTGGCGTTCGTCCTGGGCCGGGTGCCCGTGGGAGGGGACCGGGCCGAATACGCTGGTCTCCAACTCACCCTCGAGGGCAAGAGCAGCCGCCGGAGCCGGATGACCACGGTCCTGGTGGAGCGCCTGCCCGCCGACGCCGCAGGGGCGCCGCAGGAGGGGAACGACGACGTGAGGAGCACGGAGCAGTGACGGAGACGACGGGGCTCGGCCCCGAGGACGGCAAGCTCATCACGCTCGCGCGGGCCTCCCGTGCCCGCAACGCGGCGGCGGAGGGCGCGGCGGTGCGCGACGAGACCGGGCGCACGTACGTGGCCACGACGGTGTCGCTGCCCTCGCTCCGGCTGTCCGCGCTCCAGGCGGCCGTGGCCGCGGCCGTCTCCGGTGAGGCCGCCGCGCTGGAGGCCGCCGTGGTGGTCACCGAGGCCGCGGAGCTGACCGAGGACGACCGCGCGGTGGCGGACGACCTGAAGACCCAGGTGGTGGTGATCGCGGCCCCCGACGGGGTGCCCGCGAGCATCACCCGGCGCTGAGAAGGACCAATGAACGAGCTCGACCTGGAGAAGCTGCGTCTGCCGTTGCAGATGCCCTCCCACCCGGAAGGCTTCCGCAGCGGTTTCGCGTGCTTCGTGGGCCGCCCCAACGTGGGCAAGTCCACCCTGATGAACGCGCTGGTCGGGCAGAAGGTGGCGATCACCAGCAACCGGCCCCAGACCACGCGGCGCACGGTGCGCGGGATCGTGCACCGGCCCGACGCGCAGCTGATCATCGTGGACACGCCCGGCCTGCACAAGCCGCGCACCCTGCTGGGTGAGCGGTTGGACTCGCTGGTGCGGTCCACCCTGGTCGAGGTGGACGTGATCGTGTTCTGCCTGCCCGCCAACGAGCCGATCGGGCGGGGCGACACCTACATCGCCAAGGAGCTGGCGGAGCAGACCAACACCCCCGTGGTTGCCCTGGTCACCAAGACCGACCTGGTGGACCGGGACGCCGTGGGCCGTCACCTGATGGCGGTGAACGAGCTGGGCGACTGGGCCGACATCGTCCCGGTCTCGGCCCAGGGGGGCTTCCAGCTGGACACCGTCACCGACGTGCTGTGCTCGCACCTGCCGGAGGGGCCGCCGCTGTACCCGGACGGCGACCTCACCGACGAACCGGACGAGATGCTGGTGGCCGAGCTGGTGCGCGAGGCGGCCCTGGAGGGTGTGCGCGACGAGCTGCCGCACTCCATCGCGGTGGTCGTGGACGAGATGTACGAGCGCGAGAACACCCGCCCGGGCAAGGAGCTGGTGGACATCTACGCGTCGCTGTACGTGGAGCGCTCCAGCCAGAAGGCGATCGTGATCGGGTCCAAGGGCTCGCGTCTGCGCGACGTGGGTTCGCGGTCCCGCAAGCAGATCGAGGCCCTGCTGGGCCGCCGGGTGTTCCTGGACCTGCGGGTGCGGGTGGCCAAGGACTGGCAGCGCGACCCCAAGCAGCTGCGCAAGCTGGGCTTCGACCAGCCCACCTGAGCGGGGCGTGCGCGCGGGGGCCGGGCCGGGGATCTCCCCGGCCCGGCCTCTTACGTCTGGTTGTTGAGGTCGGTGGCCAGCAGGGTGGCGCAGCGCCGCACGATGGGGGCGGCGCGGTCCACGAACTCCCAGCTCACCCGGGCCTCGGGGCCCGACACCGACACCGCCATCCCCGAGGGCGCCCCCGCGACGGGGACCGCCACGCAGCGCACGCCGACCTCCTGCTCGCCGTCGTCCACGGCGAAGCCCTGCGAGCGGACCCGGCGCAGCTCGGTGAGGAAGGCCTCGGGGTCGGTGATGGTGCGGTCGGTGGCGGCGGGCATGCCGGTGCGGCGGACCGTGGCCAGCACCTCCTCGTCGTCGAGCTGGGACAGCAGCGCCTTGCCCACGCCCGCCGAGTGCGGCAGCACGCGGCGCCCCACCTCGGTGAACATGCGCATGGAGTGCTGTGAGGGCACCTGTGCGACGTAGACGACCTTGTCGCCGTCGAGCATGGCGAGGTTGGCGGTCTCGCCCAGGTCCTCCACCAGCTGCGCCAGGTGCGGGCGGGCCCAGGTGCCCAGCATCTGCGAGGCCTTGTCGCCCAGCCCGATCAGCCGGGGGCCCAGCGCGTAGCGGCGGGAGGGCAGCTGGCGCACGTAACCGTTGCCGACCAGGGTGCGGATGATGCGGTGGATGGTCGGCAGGGGGAGCCCCGAGGATTCGGCCAGCTGGCTCAGCGAGGTCTCGCCGCCCGCCTCGGCCATGATCTCCAGCAGGGAGAAGGCGCGGTCGAGGGACTGCACGCCGCCGGGGCGTCCGCGTTTGCCCTGGTCTTCAGGGTGTAGAGAGGTCTGTGGGGCTGACAAGGATCGTGCTCCCATGCTGAGGGCCGTGGGTTCGGGGTCCTGCCTCCGCGGGGGGAGGACGGTTTCCGGCTCACTGTCTTCTATAGCACGTGGAACGGCGGCGTTCCGGTGGTCCGG
This sequence comes from Nocardiopsis synnemataformans DSM 44143, assembly GCA_000340945.1. Classification (GTDB taxonomy): domain Bacteria; phylum Actinomycetota; class Actinomycetes; order Streptosporangiales; family Streptosporangiaceae; genus Nocardiopsis; species Nocardiopsis synnemataformans. Next base: position 19,102 of record ANAW01000130.1, read on the forward strand.
GAACCTGCGTCCCGGGATCTTGGACACCCCGGGCTCTCTTGTTATTCCGGATAGCAAAAGTTACTATCCACGATAGGAAAAACTAGCTTGGGAGAGGACATACACGTGCAACAGGACCGGTCCGAGAACCGCCGCAGGGAACCCGATCTCGGTCTGGACGTGCTCACCGCCGGACTGAACGCCCGCCTGGCCGACGCCGACGCCCGGCTCGTGCGCGACTACCCGGGTTCCTCCGGCGCCCGCCAGCCGGTGCACACCGTCTACGTCCCCGCGGACCGCGTCCGGACCGGCCTGGTCCGGGAGTGGGGCGAGGCCGCCCTGCGCAGCCTGGACGAGTACGCGCCCGACGCCGCGGCCCTGGCCGCCGCCACCGGTGTGGACGAGGACGCCGTGGCCGGGGTCCTGCCCCGCCTGCGCGACAAGCTCGTCCGCGAGCCGGTCGAGGACCTGCGCGTGGACCTGGAGGACGGCTACGGCGACCGGGGCGACGCGCGGGAGGACCGCGACGCCGTCGACGCCGCCCGCGCCCTGTGCTCCGACCTGGACGCCGGACAGGCCCCGCCCGTCTTCGGCGTCCGCATGAAGGGGATGGAGGCCGCCGGACGCGCCCGCGGCGCCCGCAGCCTCGCGCTGTTCCTGCACACCCTCCTGGAGGAGCTGGGCGGCCTGCCCGACGGGCTGGCGCTCACCCTGCCCAAGATCACCTCCGTGGAGCAGGTCGAGGCGATGGTCTGGCTCGCCGAGGAGCTGGAGCGGCGCCTGGAGCTGCCCGAGGGGCGGCTGCGGTTCGAGTTGCAGATCGAGACCCCGCAGTCGGTCCTGCTCCCCGACGGCACGGTGGCCGTCGCCCGCATGATCGGCGCCGGACAGGGCCGGGTCAGCGCCCTGCACTACGGCACCTACGACTACAGCGCCGCCTGCGGGATCACCGCCGCCTACCAGAGCATGGCCCACCCGGCCGCCGACCACGCCAAGGCCGTCATGCAGGTGGCCGCCGCCGGAACGGGGGTGTGGCTCTCCGACGGCTCCACCAACGTGCTGCCCGTGGGCTCCGCGGAGGAGGTGCACGCCGCCTGGCGCCTGCACGCCTCCCTGGTCCGCCGCTCCCTGGAGCGCGGCTTCTACCAGGGCTGGGACCTGCACCCGCACCAGCTGCCCACCCGCTACCTGGCCACCTACGTCTTCTACCGCGAGGCCTTCGCGCCCGCCGCGGCGCGCCTGCGCGCCTACCTCGGCGCCGTCGCCGGGGGCGTGCTGGACGAGCCCGCCACCGCCCAGGCGTTGGCCGCCGCCCTCGTGAGCGGGGTACGCTGCGGGGCGCTGGACGAGGCCGAGGTGGCCGACGCCGCCGGAACCGACACCCGCACACTCGTCGGCCTGGCCAGTCGACGGGTGGGACAGGAGCAGTGACACAGATGACCCAGCACGATCTCGCCGTCCGCGCCCGCCGCGCCCTCACCCCCGAGGGGGAGAGGCCCGTCACCGTCGGGGTGCGCGACGGGCGCGTGGTCAACGTCCTGGAGGGGGAGTCCGCGCCGCTCATCGCCCGCCGCGAGATCACCCTGGCCGAGGACGAGGTGTTGCTGCCCGGCCTGGTCGACACCCACGTGCACGTCAACGAGCCCGGGCGCACCGAGTGGGAGGGCTTCGCCACCGCCACGCGGGCCGCCGCCCTGGGCGGGATCACGACCCTGGTGGACATGCCGCTCAACAGCGTGCCGCCGACCACCACCGTCGCCGGGCTCGACGCCAAGCAGGCCGCCGCCGCGGGCAAGATCGCCGTGGACGTGGGCTTCTGGGGCGGGGCGGTCCCCGAGAACAGCCGCTCCGGCGCCACGAAGGAGCTCGCCGCGCTCTGGGAGCGCGGGGTGTTCGGGTTCAAGGCGTTCCTGTCCCCGTCGGGGGTGGAGGAGTTCGGCCACCTGTCCCCGGAGGAGCTGTACTCCGCCGCGGAGGCGATCGGGGAGTTCGGCGGCCGGCTCATCGTGCACGCCGAGGACCCCGGCGTCCTGGACGGGGCCCCGCCCGCGGCCGGACGCGACTACGCCGCCTTCCTGGCCTCGCGGCCCGACACCGCCGAGAACGAGGCGATCGCCCGGGTGATCGACGTGGCCAGGGCCACCGGCACCCACGCGCACGTGCTGCACCTGTCCAGCGCCTCCGCGCTGCCGCTGATCGCCCAGGCCAGGGCCGACGGGGTGCCGCTGACGGTGGAGACCTGCCCGCACTACCTCACCCTGGAGGCCGAGGGCGTGCCCGCCGGGGCCACCCAGTACAAGTGCTGCCCGCCCATCCGGGACGCGGCCAACCGCGACCTGCTGTGGCGCGCGCTCGCCGACGGGCTGATCGACTGCGTGGTCAGCGACCACTCGCCCAGCACCCCCGACCTCAAGGACCTGGACACCGGCGACTTCGGCACCGCGTGGGGCGGGGTGTCCGGACTCCAGGTGGGCTTCCCCGCGGTGTGGACCGAGGCCCGCCGCCGGGGCGCGTCCCTGGCGGACGTGGTGCGGTGGATGTCGTCCGGGCCCGCGCGGGTGGCCGGACTGCGCGGCAAGGGCGCCATCGCCGAGGGCGCCGACGCCGACTTCGCCGTGGTCGCCCCGGAGGAGTCCTTCCGGGTGGACGTGCGCGCGCTGGAGCACCGCAACCCGGTGAGCCCCTACGACGGGGCCGAACTGCTAGGGCGGGTGCGCCGCACCCTCCTGCGCGGCCGGGACGTGGGGCCCGAGGACAGGTCCGGGCGGATGCTCGTCCGGCAGTAGGAACGGCGATCGGGCCGCCGCCGGGGACATCCCGGCGGCGGCCCGATCGTTGTCCGTCCAGCGGCCCGCGCGGGCGAGGGGTCAGCCCCGCAGTGCGCTCCAGCGGTCGCGGAGGTGGTCGGCTCCGGCCCCGGTCAGGGAACCGAAGACGTTGAGGCGGGCGATGCCGCCGTCGGGGAACACGTCGGTGCGCACGTGGGTGGCGGTGACCGGGGAGTCCAGGACGAAGCGGTGGGCGCTGTCGGGCTCCAGACGGGTGCGGGGGACGATCTCGAACCACGCGTCGGGGGCGTCGGAGTGCGCGTCGCGCCCCAGGACCGCCACCCAGCCCGCGGCGTTGCCCTTGTAGTAGGAGGTGTCCAGCTCCAGGGCGCGGATCGTGGCCTGGGCGGTGAGGCGGAAGCGCACCCAGTCGTGCTCGGTGTCGCGGCGGCGCCGGTTCTCCCAGCCGTCGTCCATCTTGTGCGAGCGGCCGGGGGCGATGATGTTGCCCGGGGGCGAGTAGAAGCGGTCCGAGGCGTCCTCGACCACGCCGCCGTTGACCAGGGCGGCCACGTCGAAGCCGCCGAGGGCGGTCAGCCAGTCGGGGTCGGGCACGGGCTCGCCGTACACGCGCAGGCGGGCGACGCCGCCGTCGGGGAACTGCCTGAGGCGCAGGTGGGTCCACCGGCGCCCGGCGTCCACCTCGAAGCCGTTGGCGGCGTGTCCGTACACGAAGGCGCGGGGGACGATCTCGGTCCACTCCGCCTTGAGCAGCTCGTCGGTGGTGGGGGTGCCCTCCAGGTGGACGGCCTCGACGCTGACCTCGCGGGGGTGGTTGCCGCGGAAGTGCGCGGTGTCGACCACCACGCCGCGGACCAGGCCGGGCAGGCCGAGGCGGACCAGGGCCCAGTCGTGGTCGTCGGCCGCGGGGTGGGGCTGGTCGCCGCTCACGCCGCGGCGCCTGCGGGTCTCCCAGCCGTCCATCACCTTGCCCTTGTGCCCGAAGGCGTGCGGGTCGAACACGGCCGGTTCGGGCAACAGCAGGTTCTCGCGCTGGGCGAAGAACTCGTCGTTGGCCGCCACGACCCCGGCGCCCAGGCGCCGGTCGGCCAGGTCGACCAGGGCCGAGAAGTCGAGTTCGGTGCCCCGGTAGTCGGCGTAGGGATCACCGCCCGCGTAGGGGCGGGCGTTGTAGGCACGTGGATCGGTGGGCTGGGCCCCGCTCATGGTGCTCCTGAGAAAAGTGGACGTGTCGGACATGTCCAGAGTCCCAAGAGAAAACGATTACTTCCAGCGAAAGTTTCTGATCATTCTGTTCAGATGAACTGAACAGAGGAGCCGCCCAGGTCCGCCGCGGTGTCGGCCAGGGCGCGCAGCACCACCGCGACTTGGGGGCGCCCGCCCGCCCCGGAGCGCACGGCGGAGACCACGTGGCGGCGCGGCTGGTCGGAGCGCAGCACCCGCAGGCTGACCCCGGGGGTGTCGTCCGCGGCGGCCAGCCGGGGGATCAGCGCGACGCCCATGCCCGCCGCCACCATGTCCAGGATGGCCCTCCAGTCGGAGGCCACGTGCGCCTGCCCGGGGACGAACCCCGCCTGGGCGCAGGAGGCGACGGTGATGTCGCGCCAGGGGCCCGACGCCCCGTAGATCCACGGCTCCTCGGCCAGGTCGCGCAGGCGCAGGGCGCGGGCGCCCGCCAGCCGGTGGTGGGCGGGCAGGGCCGCGTCCAGGGGGTCGGTGAGCATTTCGCGCCGGTCGTAGCGGCCGTCGTGGCCGGTGGGGGCCTGGGCGGCCAGGGACAGGCCGACGTCGATCTCGCCCGCCGACAACAGGTCGTAGACCTCGGCGGCCTCGGCCTGGTGCACCCGCGTGGTCAGGCCGGGGTAGGCGCGCCGCAGGGCGCCCAGGGCGGGCACCACGAGGCTGGGGATGGCGGTGGCGAAGGCGCCCACGCGCACGTGCCCGGCCTCGCCCCGGGCGAAGCCCTCCAGTTCGGCCTCGGCCCGCTCCAGCTGGGCCAGGACGATGTCGGTGTGGCGCAGCAGGGCGTGCGCGGCGTCGGTGAGGCGGACCCGCCGCCCGTGCGCCTCCAGCAGGGCGACCCCCACCTGCTGGGAGAGGGAGGACAGCTGCTGGGAGACGGCGGAGGGGGTCATGCACAGGGCCTCCGCCGTGGCCCGGACGGTCCCGAACTCCTCCAGGGCGCGCAGGACGCGGAGTTTGCGAAGATCCCAGTCGGTCATCCTGTCAGGAATACCATTCAGCCGCCCTGAACGGCAGCGCCGGTGCCCGCGCGGATCCCGCGGACACCGGCTCCGGGGGCGGGAGGCACGGCCCCCGCCCCCCGGCGGCGGATCACGCCCGGGGCTTGTCCAGGGGCTCGGAGCCCCCGTCGCGGTAGGCCTCCCGGGCCTGCGCGGTGTACTTGGCCTCCCCGGGACCGGCGCTGCCGATCTCCTCGGCGTCGATCTCGGCCGGTGCGGCGGAGCGCCCGCGGCCGATCACGTTGAAGCACACGTTGAGCACGATCGCGACGACGGCCGCGCCGATGATGCCCGAGTGCGCGACCAGCTCCACCGACTCGGGCAGGAACGCGTAGAAGGTCGGGTAGGCCAGCGGGATGACAGCCACGCCGACCGAGGCGGCCACCAGCACCAGGTTGAGGTTGTTGGTGAAGTCGACCTTGGCCAGGGTCTTGACGCCGCTGGCGGCCACGCTGCCGAACAGGACCAGGCCCGCGCCGCCGAGCACGGGCGTGGGGATGGCCGCCATGGCGCCGCCCAGCACCGGGAACATCCCCAGCGCGACGAGGATGCCCGCGCCGGTGGCCACCACGTAGCGGCTGCGCACCTTGGTCAGGGCCAGCAGCCCGATGTTCTGCGCGAAGGAGCTGGTGGGGGTGGCGCTGAAGATCGGCCCGATGAGCGAGCCGCTCACGTCGGCGCGCAGGCCCGCCGAGATGCGCTTGGCGTCCACCTTCGAGCCGGTGATCTCCCCGACCGCGATGATGTGCGAGGCCCCCTCGGTCAGGACCACGAGCATGATGACGCACATGGTGACGACCGCGGCGACCTCGAACCGGGGCGCCCCGAAGTAGAACAGCGAGGTCGGGTCGAACACGATGTCGGCCTCGCCCACCCGGCTGAAGTCGGCCATGCCCAGGGGGACGGCGACCAGGGTGCCCACGGCCAGGCCCAGGAGGATGGACAGGCGGCCCCAGATGCCGGGCAGGACCCGGGAGCCGAGCACGATCACCCCGAGGGTGAGCCCGGCGAGCCCGAGGTTGGCCAGGGGCGCGGCCGGGACCGCGGAGCCGTCCTCCAGGGTGCGGACGCCGCCGTCCATGATCCACCGCGCCGCCACCGGCATGAGGCTGACGCCGATGACGGTGATGATGGTGCCCGTGACGATCGGGGGGAAGAAGCGGATCAGCTGCCCGAAGAACGGCGTCAGCGCCAGGGCGAAGAGCCCGGCGGCCAGGGAGGCGCCGAAGGCCACGGGCAGGTTCTCGCCGTCCTGCCCCGCGGCCAGGGAGGTGATGGCGCTGACGGGGACGAAGGAGCAGGCCACCACGATCGGCATCTGCGCGCCGACGCGCCGGTGGCCCACGGTCTGCATGAGTGTGGCGAACCCCGCCACGAGGAGCGCGCCGCTGACGAGGATGCCCATGGCGGCGGGGTCGTTCGCGAGCCCGGCGGCGGCGCCGATGACGAGGGCCGGCGCCACCGCGCCGGCGTACATGGTCAGGATGTGCTGGAGCCCGTAGACGAGGAGCAGCCGCGCGGGCAGCTTCTCGTCCTCGGGACGGGGGGAGGAGGCGGCGTTCGTTGTGGCCGAGTCCTTCGCGGACGGACTGTTCGACATGGCCAGTTTCCAGCCTTTGCGATCGGCGGCCACCCCGGAGGGGGCCGAACTCTCGGGCACGGGGCCCGTGGTGTCGCACCGGCCCGGCGCCCCGTCAGGGGGCGCCGGAGCCGGGGGAGGGCCCGCCGCGGCGGGNGCGGCACGGCTGTGCGCGCGGGTCACGGAAGTGTCGGTGCGCGCGCCCGGCGAGGGGCCGGGGCCGCGGACGGGACCGCGAGGAGAGGGCGGTCCCGCCCGCGGGGCACTGCCGGAGCGCTCGCCGGGGAGCGCCCGGACACGGGGTGGGGCGGGATCTCGTCAGGGGGGTGCCGTCCGGACACCGGGGGCTGTCACCCTCGGGGCGTTCCGGACACGGGACGGCCGCGGGCCGCCCGGGGACGGGAGGGGCGGCGGGCGGCGGTGTCCCGGGGAGGGCGCCGTCTAGACGAAGCCGGGGACGGTCTTCCAGGCGTCGCCGGGCTCGGGGGCGTCGTCGCGCTCCACGGTGGCCTCGATCTTGCCGTAGGGGCGGTCGGCGGCGAAGAAGACCTCGTTCGGGTTGTCCAGGCCGAACGGGGACAGGTCCACCAGGAAGTGGTGGTTGTTGGGCATGGAGAAGCGGATCTCGGCGATCTCCGGGTGCGCCTCCAGGACGGCCTTGCCCATCTCGTAGAGGGTCTGTTGCAGCGCCAGGCTGTGGGTCCGGGCGAAGGCCTCCAGGCACAGGGCGCGGACCGAGGCGTAAGCCTTGTCGAAGTCGTGCTCCACGCCGACGTAGCGCCAGCGCGCGGTGACGTCGGTGGCCAGGATCCGGTCGGTGGTCTCGGGCAGCGTCGTGTACTTGGTCCTGGGGAAGCCGTGGAACTCCGAGCCGGTGGACTTGAGCACGGACAGGCCCTCGAAGCCCGAGACCACCCACTCCCGCCCGCCCGTCTTGGTGACGACGGTGGTGCGGGTCTCGGCGCCCTTGCGCGAGAACGCGTGGTCGTGCGGCCCGGAGGAGGTCTCGATCCGCTCCCAGGAGTACTCCTGCACCTCCTGGCGGGCCCCGTGCACGTACTCGTGCTCGTCCACGAAGTGGCGGGCTAGGCGCAGGCCGAAGTCCTCGACGGCGCCGACGCCGCCCCACTCGCGGGCCTTGGCGTAGACGGTGTTCTTCTGGGTGTCGGTCGGCAGGCAGGTGCTGTTGTCGCCGAGGGTGTGCACCGTCTCCAGCTCTCCGCGCAGCTGGGAGGTGACGTTGACGTCCTTGATCCGGTGGACGTCGGTGTCGCGGTTGACGTGGACGAGGCGGACCTCGGCCTTGCCGTACTGGTTGTCTCCGAGTCGGATGCCCATCAGGGTGAACTCCATCCGTGTGATGCGTGAAGTCGTCATCGTTCGCGCCGTGGCGCAGTGCTACGAGGGAGGACCGCTGTGGTCGTGCGGAAGGACCTGTCGCGCACTCGAAGATTCAGGCTTGCTCTGGCCGGCGAGGATCTCCTGCCCGCCGCTCCCTTCCCGGTCGGCCGTGCCGCCGCGGTGGTCCGTGTGGGTGGTGTCCAGGGGGAGGGCGCGTGGCGCCCGCCCGGTCAGGGTGTGTGTCCGCCGAACACGCCCTAGGAGCCGCGGTAGGTGGAGTAGGCGAACGGGCTCAGCAGCAGCGGGACGTGGTAGTGGGCGTCCTCGTCGGCGAGGTCGAACACGATGGCGACCTCGGGGTAGAAGCCGCGCTGGCCGGTCGCCCCGAAGTAGGCGGCGGTGTCGAAGACGACCCGGTGGAAGCCCGCCGGGAGCCGGTCGGGGCCCAGGTCGGGCACGCGCCCGTCGTCGTCGGTGCGCCCCTCGGCGACCGTCCGCCAGGCCCCGGGGCCGTCGGCGGCCTCCAGCCGCACGGGCACGCCGCGGGCGGGCTGGCCCAGGGCGGCGTCCAGGACGTGGGTGGTGACGTGGCTCATGCGTCCTCCAGGAGTTTGACGAGGCGGAGCCCGGCGATCCGCCGCAGCTCCCCGCCGACCACGGCCAGTTCGGTGTCGCGGTCGTTGGACAGTCGTGCGACCAGGTCGGCGAGGAGTTCGCGGCTGGAGCGCCCGCTCGCGCAGACGAGGTAGATCTGCCCGAACCTGTCCTCGTACTCGCGCTGGGCGTGGGCGAAGATCCGCTGGACGCGCACGGAGGCGTCGTCGGTGTCGGAGGCGAAGGCGGACTGCTCCCCGCGCGACCAGGCGGCCTCGGTGTCGGCGCCCTCGGCCTTCTCCCCGATGCGGGGGTGGCGGGCCAGCGCGGAGGCGACCTCGTCGGCGGTGACCGCGCGCGCGTGCCCGTCGGCCGAGGCCAGCAGGGCCGCGCGGTCGGAGAAGGGCGCCTCGGACGCGACGGCCGCGACCCAGCGGTCCACGTCCAGGCACTGCGCGAGCGCCGCGCGCAGCTCCTGTGCGGACAGCGCGTTCAGGCGCGCCAGACCGGGGTCGGGCCCGCTCTCCGGCTCCTCCGGGGTGCTCATGTGGTCTCCCGTGACTCGGCGCGGCCCCGGGTCCTCCGTCCGTGGGACGGCGTACCGCGGTTCCCGCCAAGGATTTTCGTAGTGCAGATACCTAATTCCGTATTACGGATTGGAGGGACTCTAGTTGATGTGAGTGTGACCTTGTCAACACTCGCAAGGGGCGATCTGCGAAAAATAACCCGATCTGTGCCTGAGCACAAAGAAGGCCCGACCTTCTCGCCGTCACTCAGAGTTCACGACGGGATTCGTGGGGTTTTTGGGGCTGAAGTGGCTGAGGTGGCGCCTGGCGCGCGAGACGGCCCGGGATCCGGAGTGGTTGACAAGCGGGGGTGCCTCGGCACACACTTCAATCATTCCTTAAAGCGAAAACTACTTTCCACATTGTGGAAGTAGATGCTGGAGGCAAGGTATGAGCCACACCCTGGGGTACACGGTGAACTGCTCGCTGCTGTTCACCGAGCTCCCCCTCAACGACCGCCCCCGGGCGGCGCGGGAGGCGGGCTTCGACGCCGTCGAGTTCTGGTGGCCGTTCGAGAGCCCGACCCCGCCGCAGGACGAGATCGACGCCTTCGTCTCCGCCCTCGACAGGGCGGGGGTCCGCCTCAGCGGCCTCAACTTCTTCGCGGGCGAGCTGCCCGGCCCCGACCGGGGCGTGCTCTCGCATCCCTCGCGCAGTGCCGAGTTCCGCGCCAACATCGACGTCGTGGTGCGCATCGCCGAGCGCACGGGCGCCACGGGCTTCAACGCCCTCTACGGTCTGCGCCAGCCGGGGGTCGACCCCGGCGAACAGGACCGGACCGCCCTGGAGAACACCGTCGCGGCGGCCGAGGCCGTGGCCGCGGTCGGCGGCACCGTCCTCATCGAGCCCATCAGCGGGGCCGAGAGCTATCCCCTGACCACGGCCGCGGACGGGCTCGCCTTCGTCGCCCGGGCCGGGGAGGCGGGCGCGGACAACGTCGCCCTCCTGGCGGACCTGTACCACCTCGCCGTCAACGGCGACGACTTCGCCGCCGCGGTCCGCGACCACGCCGCCGAGTTCGGACACATCCAGATCGCCGACACCCCCGGGCGGGGCGAGCCCGGCACCGGACGGCTGCCCATCGGGGAACTCCTCACCGCCGCCCAGACCGGGGGCTACCGGGGACTCGTGGGCCTGGAGTACAAGCCGACCGTGCCCAGCGCCCAGAGCTTCGGCTGGCTCAACTGATTCCCCAGCCGCGCGCCCAACCGCCAGTCGCACAGCACCAGCCGCACAGCACCAGCCACGCACCACCAGTTACGAAGGGGGCCGTCGTGCCCGTCAAGAAGATCGCCTTCATCGGCCTGGGGATCATGGGTCTGCCCATGGCCGTCAACCTCGTCCGCGCCGGGTACACCGTGACCGGCCACAACCTCACCCCCGAGCGCGTCGACGCGCTGGTCGCCGAGGGCGGCCTGCGCGGGGGCAGCGTCGCCGGGGCCGTCGCCGACGCCGACGCCGTCATCACCATGGTCCCGGACTCCCCGGACGTGGAGGAGCTCATGCTCGGCCAGGGCGGCGTCTTCGAGAGCGTCAAGCCCGGCACCCTGGTCATCGACATGAGCACCATCCGCCCCGACGTGTCCCGCTCGGTGGCCGAGGCCGGGGCCGAGCGCGGCCTGCGCGTCCTGGACGCCCCCGTCAGCGGCGGCGAGGCGGGCGCGGTCGAGGCCAAGCTCTCCATCATGGTCGGCGGCGCCGCGGAGGACTTCGAGGCGGCCCGGCCGCTCTTCGACGTCCTGGGCACCACCCCGGTCCTGGTCGGCCCGAGCGGCTCCGGCCAGACGGTCAAGGCCGCCAACCAGCTCATCGTCGCGGGCAACATCCAGCTCCTGGCCGAGGCCCTGGTCTTCCTGGAGGCGCACGGGGTGGACACCGAGTCCGGCCTGGAGGTCCTGGGCGGCGGGCTCGCGGGCAGCACCGTGCTCCAGCGCAAGGGCGCGGCCATGCGCGCGCGCGACTTCACCCCGGGCTTCCGGATCGCCCTGCACGACAAGGACATGCGCATCGTCACCGACTCCGCGCGCGCCGCCGGGGTCGCGATCCCGCTGGGCTCGCAGGTCGCGCAGTACGTCGGCGCGCTCAAGCACCAGGGCCACGGCGGCCTCGACCACTCCGCGCTGCTGAAGATCGTCGAGCAGCTCTCCGACGGCTCCGACCGGTAGCGGACCGGCCCTCCGAGCGACAGGGTCCGCGCCCGGCCCCGCGCCGTCCGTCCCCGGTGTTGGCCGCACCGGGGAGACCACGGCCCGCGCGCGCCGTCCGGTCCCACCCGCACCTCAGCAGCACTCCGGCACCACCCCTGGCACCCGGCGCCACCACCACACGGCGCCACCACCACACAGCCACCAGCACCCCCAGCACTGAAGGGTTCGCTTCCCATGCCACAGATGCCCGCGATGAACGCGGTCGTGGAGGTCCTCAAGGACGAGGGCGTCGACACGGCCTTCGGCTGCCCCGGCGCGGCCATCCTGCCCCTCTACAAGGCGATGGAACAGGTCGGCGGTATCGAGCACCTGACCGTCCGCCACGAGGAGGGCGCCACCCACATGGCCGACGGCTGGTCCCGGACCACCGGGAAGGTCGGCGTGGCCATCGGCACCTCCGGTCCCGCCGGGACCAACATGATCACCGGCCTGTACACGGCCATCGCGGACTCGGTCCCGATCGTGTGCATCACCGGCCAGCAGCGCACCGACCTGCTGGACAAGGAGGGCTTCCAGGCGGTCGACATCGTCGAGATCGCCAAGCCCGTCACCAAGTGGGCCGTCCAGATCAAGGAGGCCGCCACCGCGCCCTGGATCTTCCGTGAGGCCTTCCGCGTCGCGCGGGAGGGGCGCCCCGGCCCCGTCCTGGTGGACATCCCGGTGGACGTCGCCCAGCAGCTGATCGACTACGACCCCGCCATCGACGCCCCGCTGAAGGTCAACACCGTCGAGCCCCACCTGCCCCGGGTGGAGCGCGCGCTGGACATGCTGCTGGAGGCCGAGCGCCCCCTGATCCTGGCCGGAGGCGGCGTGATCACCGCCGAGGCCTCCGACGACCTGCGCGCGCTGGCCGAGCACCTCCAGGTGCCGGTGCAGGTCACCCTCATGGGCAAGGGCTCCTTCGACGAGGACTCGCCCCTGTACTCGGGCATGACCGGCGTGCAGACCTCCCAGCGCTACGGCAACGCCTCCTTCCTGGAGTCGGACCTGGTCCTGGCCGTGGGTGCGCGCTTCGCCGACCGCCACACCGGACAGATCGACGTCTACCGGGGCGAGCGCAGGTTCATCCACGTCGACATCGAGGCCACCCAGATCGGCCGGGTCTTCGAGCCCGACCTGGGCGTGGTCTCCGACGCGGGGCTGTTCCTGCGCGAACTGCTCGCCGCCGCCCGCGCCCGCGGGGCGAAGGCCCAGGTGAGCCCCTGGATCGACCGGGTCGCCGAGCTCAAGGCCACCCTGACCCGCCGCGAGGACTTCGACACGGTCCCGGTCAAGGCGCCGCGCGTCTACAAGGAGATCAACGAGGTCTTCGGCGAGGACACCTACTTCGTCACCGCGATCGGCCTCTACCAGATCTGGGGAGGCCAGCACCAGAAGGCGTACAAGCCGCGCCACTACCAGATCTGCGGCCAGGCGGGTCCGCTCGGCTGGGAGATCCCCGCCGCCATCGGCGTCAAGAAGGCGCTCAAGGACACCGAGCCGGACGCGGAGGTCGTCGGGATCGTCGGCGACTACGGGTTCCAGTACATGGTCGAGGAACTGGCCGTCGCCGCCCAGTACGACGTGCCCTACGTCATCATCATGCTCAACAACGAGTACCTGGGCCTGATCCGCCAGGCCTCGATCCCGTTCGACATGAACTACCAGGTGGACGTCCACTACGACGAGTACGGCACCGACAACGTCAAGCTCATGGAGGCCTACGGGTGCTCCGGGCGCCGCGTGCTGGAGCCCGGGGAGATCCGCGAGTCCCTGGAGTGGGCCCGCAAGCAGGCCCAGGCCACGTCGCGGCCGGTGCTCGTGGAGATCATGATCGAGCGCGAGGCCAACACGCCGCACGGGCCCGCGATCGACGCGGTCCGTGAGTTCGAGCCGGTTCCGGGGGCCTGACGGCGGGTGTGCCCCGTGCGGAACGCCTGCCACAGCGGACCAAACGGGGCACACCGGACACAGGTGAACCCACCGTTACAGGGTTGTGTCCGGAGTGTTTCGCGACGTGCGTTTTCTCCGGCCCGCACCTGCGCAAACGTGGAGTCACCTTGACGACGGACCCGCCGTGCCAGGGAGCGGGATAACGCAACGGAGCCGTCGTCGGCACTCTCGGAAGTTGGAAAAGCATGTCCCCCCACGCGCGTTTCCTCTCGGCGGCCGCCGTCGCGGCCGTCGCGCTCGCCTCCTCCGCCTGTTCCTCCCAGAACGGGTCCGAGGAGGAGTTCCAGGAGCTCCTGGTGGAGAGCGGCCTGCCAGGTGACGAACTCAGGATCACCGCGCCGGACACCGAAGGGTTCTGGTGGGCCACCTACGAGGCCACGGAGGACTGCCAGTTGCAGTTCAAGTGGAACGGCACCGACCCGGTGCTGATCTACGGGGCCCAGACGGACGGCTACCTGGAGCTGGCCCCGGACGAGACCTACGTGGAGTCCTTCGGCCAGGGCAAGGTCGAGCAGGCCTGCCAAGGGGAGTTCTGACCGCCTCCGGCCCCGGGCGCGCCGCCCGGGGCCGGAGCCGTCAGCCGCAGTGGGCCGCCTCCGCGCCGATGATCCGGTACGGGCAGTCCGCGTAGTCGAGCAGGCGGAGCACGGCCTCCTCGTTGCGGGCGGTCTCGCGCCCGACCACCGAGGAGGGCGGGTAGAAACCGCCCTCCCAGGCGCTCGCGGGGTACATCTCGAAGGTGAAGTTGACGATCCGCTGGTCGCCCCAGAGCCAGTCGCCGATCGACCCGTCGGTGACGTAGAGGTCGCTCGACTGCTGGGGCGTGTACCCGTTGGCCTCGGCCATGTACTCGCCCAGCGCCTCGTGGGTCCGGTACTCCTGCGCGGTCATCCCGTCCACGACGGCTCCATAGGTGTAGCCGAACGGCCACAGGATGAGCTCGCTGTAGGTGTGGAAGTCCACGGCGGCGGTGATCTGCTGCTCCCCGCCGACGACCCGTCCGCGCACGAAGTCGGCGACCGCGCGCACCTCGGTCGCCGACTCGGGCGCGGAGCCGCGGTAGGTGAGGCTGCCGGGGTTGCCCGACGAGCCCCCGCAGCAGCCCCACATGTAGTCCCAGTTGCGGTTGAGATCGGTCCCCAGGGCGGAGGAGCCCGCGTTGGGCTGCCGGTTCTTGCGCCAGTTGCGCCAGTTCGAGCCCGCCATGTCGTACTCGCCGCCGTCGGGGTTGACGTTGGGCAGGATCCAGATCTCGCGGCTGTCGACCAGCTCGGTGATCCGATCGTCGTCGCCGTACCCCTCGGTGAGCATGCGCATGAGGTGGACGGCCATCTCCACGGTGAGGTGTTCGCGCGCGTGCTGGGCGTGGACGAACAGGACCTCGGGCTCGTCCTCGTCCCCGGTGGCGTTGTCGCTGATCTTGACCGCGACCAGCTCGCGCCCCTCGTGGGACTGGCCGATGACCGACCTCGCCGCGATGCCGGGGTTGGCGGTCACGACCTCGTCGATGACGTCGAGCAGCTCGGGATAGGTGGTGTAGCCGGGGTCGGGCGCGGCCAGGGGCCGGGGCGGGTCGAACACCTCGACGTCGTAGCCGAGGCCGGTGATCTCCGCGGCGTCGTCGGGGGTGGCCGTGACCAGGACCGCGTCCTCCCCGACCTGGTCGATGGCCGCTCCGGTGGCGGCGATCTCGGTGCGGTCCCGGGCGGTGGCCGCGCCGTGGACCTCGTAGAGGCCGTGGGAGGGTTCGGCGGCGGCGCCGCCCGCGGTCAGGGTGCTCAACAGGAGCGCGCCGACGGTCGCGGGGGCGAGGGTTCTGAGCGGGGTGAGGGTTGCCACGATGCCTCCGTAAGCGGGGGTGAGGCGTCGGATGTGTGGCGTTATTGCAAGAGAGGACCGTACGTACTGTCAATACGTCTAACTTTCTGTGACGAAAGTGGCGAACTGACTTGTTTAGCGCTCCAAGCAGGTGAAGCCCGCTTCCGTTCCGTGCCCGGGCGGTCACCGTGTGGCCGGATGTGGCCACGCGGCGACCGTGCCCGGCGCGTGTGCGCGGCCCGCCGGAGGGAGTACCCGGTCAACGGCCCCGCGGCGGGTCCTCCTAACGTGAGGGCGTTCCCGAGGGCATGACCCCTCCCGACCCGCACACCACGGAGCCCGCCATGAGCGACCTGTTCGATCCCGTCCGGATCGGCCGCCTGCACCTGCCCAACCGCCTGTTCATGGCCCCGATGACGCGCTCGCGCTCCCGCGGGGGCGTGCCGGGCGACCTCGCCGTCGAGTACTACGCCCAGCGCGCCTCGGCCGGGCTGATCATCACCGAGGGCATCCAGCCCAGCGTCCGCGGCCAGGGCTACACCGACACCCCGGGGCTGCACAGCGACGAGCAGGTCCGGGCCTGGAGGCGCGTCACCGACGCCGTGCACGAACGCGGCGGGCACATCTTCGCCCAGCTCATGCACGCGGGCCGGGTCGGCCACCCCAGCCTCTACCCCGACGGCGGCCTGCCCCTGGGCCCCTCTCCCATCGCCTCGGGCGCGTCCATGTACGACGGCGGGCGGAAGCTCGCGCACCCCGTGCCGCGCGAGATGACCGCCGCCGACATCGACCGGACCCTCGCCGACCACGCCGCGGCCGCGCGCAACGCGATCGCCGCCGGTTTCGACGGGGTGGAGCTGCACGGCGGCAACAGCTACCTCATCGAGCAGTTCCTCTCCGACGGCAGCAACCGGCGCACCGACGGGTACGGCGGCAGCGCCGCCAACCGCGCCCGCTTCGCCCTGGAGGCCGTGGACGCGGTCACCGACGCCGTCGGCGCCGACCGCACCGGCCTGCGCGTCTCCCCGGCCAGCACCCTCAACGGCATCAGCCAGAGCGACCCCCTGGAGCAGTACCTCGCGCTCCTCGACGGGCTGCGCGGCCGTCCCGGGCTGGCCTACCTGCACCTGACGGAGTCGGCCTCGGCCGAGTACACCGAGGCGCTGCGCAAGGAGTGGCCGGGGATCTTCGTCCTCAACCCCGCCTCCGGCACCGACACCGCACCCGCCACCGCGGCGCTGGCCGAGGAGCGGGCGGACGCCGTGGCGATGGCCGCGGCCTGGATCGCCAACCCCGACCTGCCGGCCAGGATCAGGACCGGCGGTCCCGTCGCCGTCCCGGACCGGGCCACCTACTACGGCGGCGACCACCGCGGCTACACCGACTACCCGGCCCTGGACGCCTGAGCCCGGCCGCCGAGGCGGCGGCGCCCCGGGTGGGGCGCCGCCCATCCCCGGGGGCGGGAACGCGAAATCCCGTCGACGGGACCGGCCCGGCCGCCGGTGCGCGGTGACCGCGCTGCCGGTGGCGGCCTCGGGTGTTGGCCGCACCCTGGGCCCCGTCGACGGGATCTGGAACAACCCCCCTAGCACTGAAGGGTTCACCGAAAATGTTACAGACCCCCCGCCGGTCTCTTGAAATCGAGGTACCGGTAGTGGGGCGGATCCCGCCGTGCGCGCCCTCCGTGAGGCGGACCTCCAGGTCATGTGACGCCCGTCCCAACATGCGGACACCGGGTACCAGTTCCGCGGGGCCGTCTGCTAGCGTGAGGACCGTTATGCTGCGCGAGCTGCTTCTCCTTAGCGGCCGCGGCGGGGGTCGTTAAAAGGTCGGCTCCCTCGCCGCGGGACTTCGGCTTGTCCTGGTCGACCATGACCAAGCGCCAGATCCACCCGAGGAGCCACCGAGATGGTGCCGCAGCAAAAGCCCAGCCCCATGCCCTTCCACCGCTACAAGCCCTTCGCGCCGGTGGACCTGCCCGACCGCACCTGGCCCTCGAAGAGCATCACCGAGGCCCCGCGCTGGCTGTCCACGGACCTGCGCGACGGCAACCAGGCGCTGATCGAGCCGATGGACCCCGCCCGCAAGCGCGAGATGTTCGAGCTGCTGGTGCGGATGGGCTACAAGGAGATCGAGGTCGGCTTCCCCTCCGCGAGCCAGACCGACTTCGACTTCGTCCGGTCCCTGATCGAGGGCGACGCGATCCCCGACGACGTGCAGATCTCGGTGCTGACCCAGGCCCGTGAGGACCTCATCGAGCGCACCGTGCAGAGCCTGGTCGGGGCCAGGCGCGCCACCGTGCACCTGTACAACGCCACCGCGCCCACCTTCCGCCGCGTCGTCTTCCGCGTGGACCGCGAGGCCTGCAAGGACATCGCCGTCCAGGGCACCCGGCACGTCATGCGCTTCGCCGAGCAGTACCTGGGCGAGACCGAGTACTTCGGCTACGAGTACTCCCCCGAGATCTTCGTCGACACCGAGCTGGACTTCGCCCTGGAGGTCTGCGAGGCCGTCATGGACGTCTGGCAGCCCGGCCCGGGCCGCGAGATCATCCTCAACCTGCCCGCGACCGTTGAGCGCTCCACGCCCAACGTCTACGCAGACCAGATCGAGTGGATGAGCCGCAGCCTGTCCCGGCGCGAGCACGTGGTCGTCTCGGTGCACCCGCACAACGACCGCGGCACCGGCGTGGCCTCGGCCGAACTGGCCGTCATGGCCGGGGCCGACCGCGTCGAGGGCTGCCTGTTCGGCCACGGCGAGCGCACCGGCAACGTCTGCCTGGTCACCCTGGGCATGAACCTGTTCAGCCAGGGCGTGGACCCCGGGATCGACTTCTCCGACATCGACGAGATCCGCCGCACCGTCGAGCACTGCACCCAGCTGCCGGTCGCCCCGCGCCACCCCTACGGCGGCGACCTGGTCTACACCGCCTTCTCCGGCTCCCACCAGGACGCCATCAAGAAGGGCTTCACCGCCCAGCAGGAGGCCGCCGACGCCGCCGGGACCCCGGTGGAGGAGCACGTCTGGGACGTGCCCTACCTGCCGATCGACCCCAAGGACGTGGGCCGCAACTACGAGGCCGTCATCCGGGTCAACAGCCAGTCCGGCAAGGGCGGCGTCTCCTACATCATGCAGCGCGACCACTCGCTGGACCTGCCGCGCCGCCTCCAGATCGAGTTCTCCCAGGTCATCCAGAAGTTCACCGACGCCGAGGGCGGCGAGTTCGCCGCCGGGCGCATCTGGGAGATCTTCTCCGGGACCTACCTGGCCGAGGGCGGCCCGGTCGCGGTGCTGGCGCACCGCTCCAGCACCGACAGCGACGGCACCTACCGGATCGAGGCCGACGCCCGGGTCAACGGCGAGATCCGCGAGCTGACCGGCACCGGCAACGGCCCCATCTCCGCGTTCTGCGACGCCCTGACCGACGTCGACGTCAAGGTCCGCGTCATGGACTACGTGGAGCACTCCATGGGCGGGGACGGCGACGCCCGCGCCGCCGCCTACGTGGAGGCCGAGATCGACGGCCGCGTGGTGTGGGGCGTGGGCATCCACAGCAGCATCACCACGGCCTCGCTCAAGGCGCTGTGCAGCGCCATCGCGCGCGTCTGACGCGCGCACGCCCACGGGCGCGCACCCGGGGCCGCGACCGGCGGGTCGCGGCCCCGGCCCGTCTCCCGGACCCTCAGAACAGGCCGAACGGCCCGGGGTCGGGCAGCCCCAGGGTGGCGCACGCCTCCCGGTGCGCGCCGGTCAGCTCGCCCAGCGCGACCGGCCTGCGCGAGGTCGCGGCCATGTCCCGGCGCGCCTCGGCCGTCCAGGGGAAGGGGTACAGCGACAACCCCTGCGCCAGGTCCAGCGCCTCGGCCTCCTCGCGCCAGCCCGGCCAGCGCAGGGCGCGGTAGAAGTCCTCCAGGCGGCCCTCCAGCAGCCACAGGATCCAGCCGGAGTAGGCCGTCTCCAGCGGCTCCCACTCCAGGGAGTCGGGCGCGAAGTAGACCATCTCCCCGGGTCTGCCGGGATAGTCCCCGCCCTCCGTCGCGGGCCCGTTGAGGGCGAACACCCCGCCCAGCACGTCGTGGGCGACCACCAGCCGCGGAGGCGGGCCGTACACCACCGCCGCGCTCAGGTCGTTGACCTCGCCCAGCCCGGGCAGCCCGGATCCGCCGCCGCCGTGCACGCGCAGCCACCCGCCGTCGAGGAGCAGGCCGCCGGACTCCAGCGCCATCGCGCCCAGGAAGGACCGCGCGGTCACCTGGAGGCGGTGCAGGCACGTGCGGCCCAGCTCGGGGTCGACGGGCAGCCCGCGCACCGGGGCCCCGCCCCGCTCCATGCGTTCGGACAGCAGCGGCCAGGCGGGTTCGTCCACCTCGACCAGTTCACTCAGCTCGCGCACAGGGCCACCTCCCGTCGGGCCGCGAGGGGTCGCGACGGCGGTCCACACTACCGGTCGGCGCCGACGCGTTCGCCTCGCCCTTCGGGCGCGGGGCCGCGCGGGCGGCGGGTACACGCGGGCGCGGCCCGCGCACGGCGGGACGGAGCGGATAAAAGCCGTGGCGACGGCGGTCGGGGGAGTGCCACGATGCCGTACATGGTGTACGGCGAGATCATCCAGCGAACCCTGCGCGTCCCCGAGCCGTCCGGCGCGCCCGGAGACGGCGGTGCCGCGACCCGGCGGCTCGACGCCGCGCTGCTGTCCGTGGGCTTCACGCTCACCGGCGGGCTGCGCGCACGCCTCGAAGGGCTCGCCCCCGAGGCCGTGCTGCGCGAGGCCGGCCCCCTCCTGGACGCGGTCCGGCGGCTCGTCGGCGCCGCCGCCGAGCACAACGTCTACTTCCGCGACTTCCCCGACACCGTCCCCGACACCGTCGAGTTCTGGGCGGAGTGCCTGGCGAAGGCGATCGGTGATCCGTCCGGCCCGGTCCACCTGGTGCTCCCGGAGGGGCGGATCAACCTGCTCGACCTGCCCTCCTACGGCCGCTACCAGCACACCTACGCCGAACTCGCCGCCGCCCGCGACGCGTTCGTCCCCGGGGCCAAGGACCGGCTCACCCCGCTCCACCTGGGCGCGTCCCTGGCCGAGGAGACCGGCGCGCTGTACGCGGACCTGGCGGGCAGCCCGGTCCCGCTCGGCGAGGACGACCTGGTGCTCCTGGCCGTGCTCGCCGACGAGTGCGCCGACCGGGAACCGCCGCGGGTCATCCCCGTGCGGGAGAACCGCGCCGTGGTCAACGCCGCCCGCGTGCGGGCCGGGCACGCCCCGCGCGCGGACACCGCCACCGACGTGCTGCGCCTGGCCCAGGCCCTCTCGGACGGGGACCCCACCCTGGCGCGGCCCGCCCGCCTGCGCTCCTTCCGCCGCCGCGAGCGGCGCGCGCTGCTCGCCGCCCTGGACGCGGTGATCGCCGACAACCCCGGCAAGCTCGTCGACGTGGGCCGCCACACCGAGGCGTGGAAGCGGCTGGGGGAGGGGCTGCACCCGCACGAGTACCCGGCGTGGGAGCACGCCCGCGAGGTGTTCGCGGTGGCGCGCGGCGACCGCCGCGTGCGCACCTTCGACGCCCGCGTGGAGGCGGCCTTCCTGGACGGCGACGTGACCGCCGCCGTGGACCTGCTGGCCACCGCGCCGGGCATGCTGGTGCGTACCCTGGACCGGATCCTGGCGGCGGGCGGCCCGGGCACCGGGGAGCCGCTGGCCGCGCGCCTGCGCGAGGTCGGCGACCGCGTCTCCGGCCGGGTGCTGGTCTCCGCGCGCGAACAGCTCGCCAACCGGGACGCCCCCGGACTGGTGCGCCTGTTCGCCAACCAGTCCGCGCGCGGGCACACGGCCCCCGACGCCCGGCCGCCGCTGCCCCGGGCCGACACCGCCGCTGTGCTGGAGGCCCTGGACGGCCTGATCGCCCGGCGCCTGCCGGTCCACGACCTGCTCCTGGTGGACCCCGCCGTGCTCTCGGTGGCCGTGCCGCGTTCGGGCAGGGGCGCCGCCAAGGGCATGGGCACGCTGCCGCGCGGCAGCCGTACCGACGTGGAGGGGGACCTGCTGCGGTTCTTCGTGCACTGGACGCAGACGGAGTCCCGGGAGACCGACCTGGACCTGTCGGTGGAGCTGCTCGACCAGGACTTCGCCCCGGTCGGCCAGGTGTCCTGGACCAACCTCGGGCAGGGCGCGGTCACGCACTCCGGCGACCTGGTGATGGCGCTCGCGCCGGACGGCGCCACCGAGATGATCGACCTGGACCTGTCCGCGCTGGACGAGCGGGTGCGGCACGTGGTGCCGCAGGTGCTCGTCTACGAGGGCGACCGGTTCACCTTCCTGCCGGAGGCCTTCTTCGGGTACATGACCCGGGACGGCGAACAGGGCGGCATGCCCTTCGAGCCGCGGACCGTGCGCGTGCGCTCGGACCTGGAGGGCGAGTCCCGGGTCCTGGTCCCGCTGGTGTTCAGCCGGGGGAGCGGCGGCCGGTGGAGCGCGCACTGGACGCACCTGTTCCTGCGGGGGCGCCAGCACTTCAACCGGGTCGAGGAGACGGGGGCGTCCGCCCGGCTGATGGCCCGCGCCGTGGTGGAGCGCCGCTACCTCACCGTCCGGCACCTGGTGGACCTGATGGCGGGCGCGGGCGCCGAGGTGCGGGAGTACCGGGAGCCGCCCGCCGCCGAGGAGGTCGCCGGGCGCCGGGTGGCCTACCTGGGGCTGGAGCGCCCGGAGGGGCTGCCCGAGGGGGTCGGGGTGACCGCGCTGGCGGACCTGCCCTCCCTGCTGCCCGACCCCGAGGCGGTGTGACCGCCCGGAAAACCGCGTGACGTCCGGAGAGGGGCGCGCTAGCCTCGTCCCCGGGCGGCACAGCGGAGGCTTCCTTCTCGGGGTTCGAATCCCCTTTCACACGGTACGCAGTCTCCGCGCTCTCCGCCCGGTACGGTGAGGCACCTTCCGGGGGCTTCCTTCTCCCCGCCGCGAGGCGCCCTTTTCCATCGAGTCCCCGGGCTCCCCTCACCGGCGAGGCACAGCGGCGGCTTCCTTCTCATTCAGAGCCCAGCCGCCGCGCTCTCCTCGCACACGTCGGGCCGCCCTCCCCCTGGGGAAGACGGCCCGACGCGCGCTCGGTGCTACTCCCAGCCGAACATCTGGGTCCAGGCGTTGCCGGACTCGCCGACGCCGATCGCGACCAGGTCGCAGTTGAGGATGTTCCTGCGGTGCCCGTCGCTGTTCATCCAGGCGTCCATCACCTGCTGGGGGCTGGTCTGCCCCTTGGCGACGTTCTCCGCGCCCCAGGCGTCGTAGCCGTGGCGTTCGGCCCGGTCCCCGGGACCCTCGCCCTCGGGGCTCTCGTGGCTCATGTAGTCGCGCCGGTCCATGTCCTCGCTGTGCTCCTGGGCGGCGGAGGCCAGCCGCGAGTCCACCCGCAGCGGGCCGCACCCGGCGTCCGCGCGCTGGGCGTTGACCAGGGTCACGACCTGCTCGGACACCCCGCCGGAGGGGGCGTCGAAACTGTCGTTCCCGCCGCCGTCACCGCCGCCGCCGTCACCGCCGTCCGAGCCTCCGCCGCCGGACTCCGAGCCTCCGCCGCCGGACTCCGAGCCTCCGCCGTCGCCATCGCTGTCACCGCCGCCGGTGCCCTCGTCCCGGCTGTCCTCGGGCACGGAGGAGGCCTGCGCGCTCTGCGGCTCGCTGCCCTCCCCGGAGGGCGTCGGCTCCCGCTCGGGCGTCGCGGTGGGCGAGGCGAAGAAGTCGGCGTCCTCGGAGGCCTCGGGCACGAGCGAGTCGTCGGTGACCGCGGTGCCGACCCCGCCCTCCTGCGCCTGGCCGTCCGCCGTGTTCTGGAAGGGGTTGAGGCCGGAGTCCGCGCCGGTGAACAGCAGTGCGCCCGCCATGACCAGGCCGACGGGGACCGCGGCCATGGGTACCGCGAGCGGTATCGTGCGCCGCCCGCGTCCGGCACGGCGGGGTCGGGCGGCGCTCTTCCTGCGCC
>ANAW01000131.1:0-1895 GCA_000340945.1 Nocardiopsis synnemataformans DSM 44143
CATGGGTACCGCGAGCGGTATCGTGCGCCGCCCGCGTCCGGCACGGCGGTGTCGGTCGGCGCTCTTCCTGCGCCTGCCTCGGCGACCACGCGCCATAGGGCCCTCCTCGGGAAGTGGGACGTCGGGGCACGGGCGCGACGGGGTGCCGCTCGCGCGGGGTCCGCGCTGCGGCCGGTCCTCGCTGGTGCCCCGCGGGTCTCGGGTGAACCCGTGTCGGGGAGCGCGCGGGATGCGCGCGGCGGCTCCGGGAGTGCCGCGGGGGAGGTGCGGCGGGCCCGACGCGGAGCGCCTAGCGCGTGAGAGTAGAGCAAATGTCGCAAAAAGGGAAACCAAACTGTAATAAAGCTGGTCATAGAGGGGTTCTGCGCTCCACCGTCCGCGTGGACGGTCCGTGGTATCCGCGACAATGGGGGTGTGAGTCTCTACCGCGACGAGGGTGTCGTCCTGCGCAACCAGAAGCTGGGCGAGGCCGACCGCATCATCACCCTCCTGACCCGGCGCACCGGTCTGGTCCGCGCCGTCGGCAAGGGGGTGCGCCGGACCAGGTCCCGCTTCGGGGCCCGACTGGAGCCGTGCACCCACGTCGACCTCCAGCTGCACGCGGGCCGCACGCTGGACGTGATCACCCAGGCCGAGACCGTGCGCGCCTACGGCGAGGCGGTCGTGTCCGACTACTCCCGCTACACCGCCGCCACCGCGATGCTGGAGACCGCCGAGAAGGTCGTCGCGGTCGAGAAGGACCCGGCGCTGCGCCAGTTCCTCCTGCTCATCGGCGCGCTGCGTACCCTGGGTGAGGGAAGCCACGACTCCCGGCTGGTCCTGGACGCCTACCTGCTGCGCTCGCTCGCCGTCGCCGGGTACGCGCCCTCGCTGGCCGAGTGCGCCCGCTGCGGCAGCCGGGGGGAGCACCGCGCGTTCGCGGTCCACGCCGGAGGTATGGTCTGCACGGTGTGCCGTCCCCACGGCTCCGTGCACCCGTCCCCGGACACGCTCCGGCTGATGTCGGCCCTGCTCGGAGGGGACTGGGAGAGCGCGGACGCCAGCGAGGACAGGCAGCGCTCCGAGTGCAGCGGGCTGGTCGCGGCCTACCTACAGTGGCACCTGGAAAACGGAATCCGATCACTGCGCCATGTGGAGCGTTCTTGAGTCTGTTCAGCTTCGACACCGGTAAACGGCGGGAGTACGCCGCGCCCGTCCCGCACCCCAGCGGCGCGCGTCCCCCCGAGCTCCCCGCCCAACTGGTGCCCCGGCACGTGGCCGTGGTCATGGACGGCAACGGCCGCTGGGCCAAGGAGCGCGGGCTGGCGCGTACCGAGGGGCACAAGGCCGGTGAGTCCTCGCTCTTCGACGTGATCGAGGGCGCCCTGGAGATGGGCGTGGCCAACCTGTCCGCCTACGCCTTCTCCACCGAGAACTGGAAGCGCTCGCCCGACGAGGTGCGCTTCCTCATGGGCTTCAACCGCGACACCATCCGCAGGCGCCGCGACGAGATGCACGCGCGCGGGGTCCGCATCAGGTGGGCCGGGCGCGCGGGGCGGCTGTGGAAGAGCGTCATCCGCGAACTCCAGGACGCGGAGGAGATGACCAGGGACAACACCGCGCTCACCCTCCAGTTCTGTGTGAACTACGGCGGCCAGGCCGAGATCGTCGACGCCGCGCGCGAGCTGGCCCGCAGGGCGGCGGCGGGGCTGATCTCCCCGGACAAGATCACCGAGGACACCCTCGCCCAGCACCTCTACGCCCCCGACGTGCCGCCCGTGGACCTGTTCGTGCGCTCCTCCGGCGAGCAGCGCACGTCCAACTTCCTCCTCTGGCAGTCCGCCTACGCCGAGTTCGTCTTCCTGGACACGCTCTGGCCCGACTTCGACCGCCGCGACCTGTGGCGGGGCTGTGAG
>ANAW01000132.1:0-20611 GCA_000340945.1 Nocardiopsis synnemataformans DSM 44143
AGGAGAAGAAGTGATGGCAGGTTCGGACGATCCGCTGCTCAGGCCGGGCATGTCGCTCGTCTCGGTGGGCGACAGCTTCACCGAGGGCGTGGGAGATCCCTACCCGGAACCGGGCGCGGGCTTCCGCGGCTGGGCGGACCGGCTGGCCGAGCACCTGGCCGACGACCTGGGCGAGATCGTGTACGCGAACCTGGCGGTGCGCGGCAAGCTCATGCGCCAGATCGTCACCGACCAGCTCCCGCCCGCCCTGGCGATGGCCCCGGACCTGGTCACCCTGAGCGCGGGCGGCAACGACCTGCTGCGCCCGGGCGGGGACCCCGAGCGGATGGCACGGATCCTGGACCACACGGTGGGCCGCCTGCGCGCCGCGGGGAGCCAGGTCGTGCTCTTCACCGGCGTCAACGTCACCACGGGCTACATGCGCGGCACCATCGGCCTGTTCGCGCGCTACTACATGCACGTGCGCGCGGTCGCCGACAAGCACGGCTGCTTCCTGGTGGACCAGTGGCCGATGAGGGTGCTCACCGACTCCCGCGCCTGGGACGAGGACCGGCTGCACATGTCCCCCGAGGGGCACCGCCGTCTGGCGCTGCGCGTGGCCGAGGTGCTCGGAGCGACGGTGGCGGAGCGCTGGGACGAGCCGTGGCCGGACAGCGAACCGCTCGGCTGGGCCCGTGCGCGGCGGGACGACCTGACCTGGGTCAGGGAGTCGCTCGGCCCGTGGATCGGCCGCCGCCTGACGGGGCGCTCCTCCGGTGACACGGTCACGGCCAAGCGCCCGGAGCTGTCCCGGATCACCAAGGACCGCTGACCGCCGGCGCCACCGCCCCGGTGTGAGGTGGCTCCCAAAACGCCGGAAAGGTTCAACCTACTGTCGCGTAACCCTGGCGCGGAGTTGGATGATCGGGCATTATGAGCGGTTTTGGGACGAACTTGGTGCATCGGGACATCCTGTCCTACGTCGCCCTCGGTGACAGCTTCACCGAGGGCATGAGCGACCCCTGTCCGGACGGCGGCGGCGCGCCCGACGGCCGCTACCGGGGGTGGGCCGACCGCCTGGCCGAGCACCTCGCCGACCACGTCGCTGAGGTGCGCTACGCCAACCTCGCGGTGCGCGGCAAGCTGATCGGCCAGGTCGCCGCGGAGCAGGTCCCCCGGGCGGTGGAGCTCTCGCCGGACCTCATCACGCTGTGCGCGGGCGGCAACGACATCATCCGCCCCGGCAGCGACCCCGACGCCGTGGCCGTGGCCTTCGCCGCGGCGGTGGAGGAGCTCAGCCGGACCGGCGCGCGCATCGTGGTCTTCACCGGGTTCGACACCAACTGGCAGCCGGTGATGCGCCACATGCGCGGCCGGATCGCCACGTACAACATGCACCTGCGGGCCATCGCCGACCGCTACGGCTGCGACGTGGTGGACGTGTGGAGCATGCGGGTCCTGGACGACGCCCGCGCCTGGAGCTGGGACCGCCTGCACCTGTCCCCGGAGGGCCACCGCCGCATGGCGCTGCGCGTGGCCGAGGTGCTGGGGGTGCCCGTGGAGGGCGACTGGAAGCAGCCGTGGCCGCCCGCCGACCCGCGCGACTGGCGCTCCGCCCGCCAGGAGGACCTGCACTGGGCGCGCGAGTTCCTGGTGCCGTGGATCGGCCGCCGCCTCACCGGGCGCTCCTCGGGAGACAACGTCAACCCCAAGCGCCCCAGCCTGGACCCGCTGCGCCGGGACTGACGCCCCGGGGCGGGGCGCCGCGAGCGGAACGGGTCGGCGCGCCGGGCGTCCGGACGCGAACCGCCGGGGGAGACAGCCCCGGCCGGGCCGGGATAGTGTTCCGCTCGACGGAGCCCACCGGTCCAAGCGGGGAACCCCATGCCCGACGAGTCCGCGCGGCGACGCGAGTCCGCACGAGTCCTCAGGACGGCGCTGCGGAGACTGCGTTGGGAGCGCGTGAAGTTCAGATTGTGGCTCATGGGGCCGCTGCGGTACTACGAGTTCTTCGAGAACCTCGGGACGGTCGACGCCCGCCCGGACGAGTCCTACCTGCTGGTCACGGCCTCCCACCCGGGGGACGGACGGCCGCCGCTCCTGCTGACGCCGGGCTACCACTGCCGCTTCGGGCAGCTCCGGAGGAGGACCCGGGAGGTCAGGTACGCCGAGATCACCCTGACGGTCGACGCCGGGGGCGAACCCCGGCTGCGTTCGGTCGGCCGTACCCACCCCGGCGACCGGGACGGGTGGCGCGCGATGGTCCGCGACATCCGGGCCCTGTGGGGCATCCGGGGGAGCGTCGCCGCCCACGAGGAGGACACCTTCGAGGCGGCCGTGCGCCGCTACCACGCGCGCTGGCCCTCGCCCCGGCGCGGATCGACGGGATCGGCCCGGCACGGATCGGCGGCCTCGGCGCGCTCCGGGTTCTCCGAGTCGGGGGAGGGCGACGCCGACGGGAGGTCAGCCGACGGCACGGCCCGCGTCCCGCGGGTGCGCGCCCCCGGCACCGTGCGTCCGTCCCTCCCCCTCGGCGCCGAGGCGTTCACCGCCGCCGCGGTGTGGGGTTCGGAGCGGCCCGCCGACCGCGACTGGCACGTTCGCGCCGTGGTGCGCGACAGGGCCGGGCAGACGTCGGTTGGCCGCGCCGAGGGCGGAGCCGGACGGACGCCCGACCTGGTGTGGTTCCAGGACGGGTGGACGCGGGAACCGGTCGAGGTCCACCACGTGGGACGCGTGCTGGGGTGGGTCTCACCGTGGGAGGCGGAGCCCGACCTGGCCCCTAGCCTGTCCGGTCCGGCGGGCGGCGGCCCGGTCTCCCGGCCGTCGGCCCCCTCGCCGGAGGGCCCGCTGACCGGCCGGGCGGTTCCCGTCCCCGCGAGCGGTCCGGGCGTCGAGCCGCCGGTGCCCGTCTCCGGGAGCGGGACGGACGCCGGGCGGGGGGCGCCCGCTTCCGAGGACGCACCCGCGACGGAGCAGGCGGCTCCCGCCGCCACGGACGGTCCGGCCGCCGACGCCCCGTCCTCCCCCGCCGGTGCGGCGCGGCCGAGGCGGGTGTGGGTGCGCCTCAGGTACCGGGACGCCGACACCGCGGTCGTCTGCGTGGACGGTCTCGAACTGGGCACCGCGTGGCGCGGCGGCGGATACGGGTGGGAACTGCTGGTGCCCGGTTCCGAGCCGGACCACCTCGTGCCCCTGGAGTCGGCCTTCGACCGGACCGACCTCGGCGAGGCCCTGCCCGATCTGCTGGCCGAGCACTTCGGCGAGCCGATCACCGTGTTCTCGGTCATCACGGAACGGACTGACCGCGGCTTCGGCTCGGCCTAGGAGCAGTTGGCGCAGGTCCCGAAGACCTCGACGGTGTGCGTCACACCGGTGAAGCCGTGCCGGGCGCCCATCTCGGCGGCCCACTTCTCCACCGTGGGGCCCTCGATCTCCACCGCGGTCGCGCACACCCGGCACACGATGTGGTGGTGGTGGCTCTCGGTGTCGCACGCCCGGTAGACGGCCTCGCCCTCGTCGGTGCGCAGCACGTCCACCTCACCGGAGTCGCTCAGCGCCTGGAGCGCCCGGTAGACGGTGGTCAGGCCGATCTTGGAACCGTCGGCGCGCAGGTCCGCGTACAGGTCCTGGGCGCTGCGGAAACCGGAGGAACCGGTCAGCGCCTGGCGGACCGCCTCGCGTCGTGTACTCATGGTCTCACCCTCCCCCGCTCAGTCTGGGGCATCGTACCGGTCAAACCCCCACCTGCGGGATCGAAGGCCGCCGCGGAGCGGCGCCCGGAGGCGCGGCGCAGCACGCCGCCGACCGCCACGGCCACGCCGAAGACGGCTAGGGCCAGCAGCACGATCGTCGCGCCGGGGGAGAGTTCGGCGTAGAAGGACGTGGTCAGGCCGCCCACCGAGGACAGCAGTCCGATGAGCACGGCCAGGAGCATCGTCACCCGGAAGCTCTTGGTGAGCTGCTGGGCGGCGGCGACCGGGACGATCATCAGCGCGCTCACCATGAGCACGCCCACCACGCGCATCGCGATCACCACCGTCAGCGCGGCCGTCACGGCCAGCAGCACGCTCAGGAAGCGCACCGGCAGCCCGTGGGCCCGCGCCACCTCCTCGTCCTGGCACAGCACGAACAGCTCGCGGCCGAACACCGCCACCACCGCGAACACTCCGGCGGTGAGCACGCCCACCACCCACAGGTCGGACGCCTCCACCGTGCTCACCGAGCCGAACAGGTAGGAGACCAGCGTGGCGTTGCTCGCCCCGGGCGTGAGCCCGATGAGCAGCACGCCACCCGCGATGCCGCCGTAGAACAGCAGCGCCAGGGCCACGTCCCCGCTGGTGCGGGCGCGCACCCGCACCAGTTCGATGAGGACGGCGCCCAGCGTGGCCACCACGGCCGCGGTGAGCACCGGAGAGGTGCTGGTGAGCAGGCCCAGCGCCACCCCGGTCAGGGCGACGTGGCCGATCCCGTCGCCCAGCAGGGCCAGGCGCCGCTGGACGAGGTAGGTGCCGATGACGGGGGTGACCAGGCCGACGAGCACCGCCGCGACCAGCGCGCGCCGCATGAACTCGTAGTGGAGCAGCTCAGTCACGGCCGGGTACCTCGAGTCGGATCATCTCCGCGGCCGTGGTGCCCGCGGAGTCGGGAGCGTTGGGGTCGGGGTGGGGGTGCTGGTGCTCGTGTCCGGGCCGCGCGCACTCGCCGGTGGGCGCGGGAGCGGCGCCGTCGTGGACCACGCGGCCCGACTCCAGCGCCACGGCGCGCTCGATCACGTTCTCCAGCGGGCCCAGTTCGTGCAGGACCAGGACCACGGTCGCGCCGCGCTCGCGCAGGCGGGCGATGGTGTCGGCCAGCGCGCGCTGGTTCTCGGCGTCCACACCGGCCATGGGCTCGTCCATGACGAAGGTGTCGGGCCGCCCGGCCAGGGCGCGGGCGATGAGCACGCGCTGCTGCTGGCCTCCGGAGAGCTCGCGCACCGCGTCGCGGCCCCGGTCGGCCAGTCCGACGGTCTCCAGGGCCTCGTCGACGGCCGCGCGGTCGGCGCGCGTGGGCAGGGACAGGCGGCGTCGCGAGGCGACCTGCCCGGAGGCGACGATCTCGCGGACGGTGGCGGGGACGGCGCCACCGGCGGTGAGCCGCTGGGGCACGTAGCCGATCCGGCGCCAGGCGCGGAACCCGCGCAGCGGGACGCCGTGCACCAGGACCTCGCCGGAGGTCAGGGGCACGATGCCCAGCATCGAGCGCATCAGGGTGGACTTGCCGGAGCCGTTGGGGCCCAGCACGGCCATCGTCTGGCCCGCGGGCACGTCGACGCTCACACCGTCGAGCACGGGGACCCCGTCGTAGGCCACACATGCGTCGACGGCCTGGAAGGCGGGCGGCGCGTCGCCCGCTACGGCCGTGAACTGGTCAGACACCGTTCCATTATCACGAAAACGAAAATGATTGTCAAAATATGGCGGATTCGTGATCTTTTCGGTGTCGCCGGGTCAGTAGCCCAGGACCCGCGCCACCGCCAGCACCAGCACGACCACCACCATGAGCACCCGCGCCGTCCGCGGCTGGCCGCCGAGGGAGGGCCAGGTCAGGAACGCCAGCCACGCGACGAACACCGCGACCAGCAGCAGGCACGCCGCGCCGACCGGGCCGGGCGCCATCAGCCCCGCGACGAACAGGGCGCCCACCACCAGCGGCGCCAGCCACCGGGGGCCCTGGTGCAGCCACACCAGCGGCACCGCGCTGCGCTCCTCCACCGCCCTGCGCAGTCCGCCCGTCCCCCTCGCGCGGGGGGAGTCCCCCTCGCGCCGGGGCCGGTCCTGGTCTGGACGCCGCTTCTCGTCGCCGTGTTCGGGAGGGGCCATGCTGTCCGTGTCCGCTTCTGGTCCGTGCCGCCGCCGGACAGGCCCGAACGGGGGCGCGCCCATCCGGAAAAGGTGGGCGGCGGGCCCGCCGGGCCTGTGATACTTGTGTCCTGAACCCTAGTGCAGGGCCCCGGCCCGTCGCCGGGCGCCGGTGCGGCTCCGCCGAGTGCCTTCCCCCGCCTTTCGCGCGGCGCACGGCCATCGGTACCGTGTTGACTCTGAGTCACAAAAGTTTCACTTGCAGTTGTTAGTCGTCTGATGCACGCGGCCAGCGCGCCCAGTCGCCCGCGCGGCCCGTCGAACCCTCCGGAGGGTGTCAACTTCCGTGCCCGAAGCCACTGTCATCGTGACGTTCGACGTCACCGAGCCCCACCTGCAGCACTGCCTCGACTCCCTGGCACGCCAGCGCGACGACGACGGCACCGGAGAGCCCCGGGCGGACGCGCAGGTGGTCCTGGTCCCCGTCCGCGATGGTGACCGCCTCCGCGCCGACGGCGCCGAGCCCGCGGACGAGCCCGCCTCCGAGAACCCCGACGCCGAGCCCGGCGGTGACGAGGACAGCGCCGAGGACGCCGACGCCGACACCCGCGGGGAGGAGAACGAGCAGGGGGACGAGGCCGTCGAGCCCGCCCGCGGGGACGCGCTCGCCGTCGCCGCCGCGTTCGCCGCCGCACCGCCGCCCGGCCTCACCGCCACGCTCCTGACCGGCGGGCCCGCCCCCGACCGCCCCGCCGCCCGGGCCCGCGGCGCCGCCGCCGCGCACGGCACCCACCTGCTCTTCCTGGAGGGCTCCGACGCCCTCACCGGCTACGCTCTGGCCTACCTCCTGCGCAGCGCGGGCGACACCCGCTCGGACCTGGTCGTCGGCAACGCGTACAGGTTCGACGAGCTGGGCGCCTCCCCCTCCAAGGCGCACCGCAGGTCCTGCGGCAGGCACCGCATGGCCGAGGACCCCTGCGCCGTCCCCGGGCTGGCCGCGGACGCCACCCTGGGCAACAAGCTCTGGCGCAGGGGGTTCTGGGACTCCCTGTCCGACCGCTCCCTCGACCCCGAGGACGCCGACCTGGGCCTGCGCCGGGCCGCCCTGTCCGCGGAGACCGTGGACACCCTGCCCGGCCCCGTCCTGCTCATGCGCCGGCGCGAGTCCGCCCTCCCGCCCCTGCACAAGGCCGTGCTCACCCGGCGCCTCACCGCGATGGCGGACCTCGCCGCCGACCTCGCCAGCGCCGACCGCGAGCTGTGGGACCGCACCCTGCTCGGCGGCGAGCTGCACCAGCTCCTCCTGCGCCTGGACGACGCCGACGAGGAGGCCCGCGAGGCCGCCGTCGACCTGCTCAACGCCTACCTCGACCACGTGCCCGCGCGCCTCCTGCGCGGCCTCAGCGTGCTCGACCGCCTCCTGTACCACCTGGTGCGCAAGCGGCGCACGGCCGACGTCCTGGAGGTCGCGACCTTCGCCAAGAGCGTCGAGATCAAGAAGGCCACCGTCGTGCGGCGCGGCCTCGGCTACTACGTCAGCTACCCCTTCTTCGAGTCGCAGGACCCCGCCCGGGCGGTGCCGCGCGAGGTGTACCGGCTCGGCGAGGACATCCGGGTCCGCCAGAAGACCGAGGACGTCCGCTGGTCGAACGGACGCCTGCACGTCAGCGGCCGCGTCGGCATCCGCCACCTGCGCGCACGCAGGCGCTGGCAGCAGCACCTGGCGGCCTTCGCCGTCAACACCGCCACCCGCCGCCGCGTCCGCGTGCCCGTGCACGTGCGGCTCGCCGCCGAGTACCGCCTCCCCGACGTCATCGACGCCGCCCGCCACGACCACGGGGGCTTCACCGTCGTCGTCGACCCCCGCAAGCTGCGCTCCTCCGGCGGGTGGGAGCCCGGGGACTGGAAGCTGGAGCTGGTCGTCCTCAACCGCGGGATCACGCGCCGCAAGCTCGTCGCCAACCCCGTCTCCGGTCCGCCCGAGCGCCCGGGCTACCACCGCGTGGACGGGGACGTGTGGGTGCGCCCGCACTGGAACAGGGACCGCCAGCTGCTGATCAGCGTCGAACCGGCCCGCGCGCGCGTCGCCGAGCACCGCTTCGACGCCCGCACCGGTGTGCTGGAGCTGGAGGGCGAGCTGGTGTCCGCGCCCGCGGCCGAGGCTACCGGGCTGCGCCTGACCCGCCGCCCCGGCACCGCCGCGCTCACCTACCCGGCCACCGTCCACGGCGGGCGCGTCACCGCCCGCGTGCGCGCCGACGAGCTCTTCGACCGCAGCGTCACCGAGTGCGGCGGCGTGATCCGCCAGGAGGAGTGGGACGTCCACCTGGTCACCCCGGACGGGCAGGCCGTCGCCCTGATCCTGCCCGACGAGACGGCCACCGCCGCCTACGCGGCCGAGGACGGCCGTCGCGAACTGGCCGTGCTGCGCACCGCGACCGGTCACCTCAAGCTGCGCGCGGGGCACGCCCGGCCCGTGGTCGACCGCGCCCGCTGGGAGGGCCGAGCCCTGCTGCTGGAGGGGGAGTTCTCCGCCGACGCGGACCTGGGCCTGGTCGCCCGGGCGCGCGGGCGCGACGAGGAGCACCCGCTGCGGGTGGAGCGCTCCGGCAGCCGCTTCACGGCCCGGTTCGCCCCCGCCGACGTCCCCACCCTGTCCGGCGACCTGTCCCTGCCCGCGGGCGCCTACCAGCTGTGGGGCCGGGTCAGCGACGCCGCCGAGGGCGGCGCCCACGCGACGGACGTGGGCGTGGAGTTCTCCGACGCGCTCATCCCCGGCCTGCCGCTGGAGATGCAGACCAGCGAGCGCGCCTACACCCTCTCCTGCCAGGGACGCGGCGTCCCCGTGCTCCAGGTGGGCAGCGACCTGCGCCCCGCCGAGCGCGGCACCTTCGCCCAGCGCGAGCTGCGCGAGCGCCACTACCCGGCCCGGCGCCGCGAGCCCGTCACCGAGGGCGTGCTCTTCGACAGCTACACCGGCCGCCAGTACTCCGACAGCCCGCAGAGCGTCTACGCGGAGCTGCGGGGGAGGACGCGCTGGTCGGAGTACCCGATGTCGTGGCTGGTCGCCGACGGCCAGGTGCGCCCGCCCGACGACCTGACCGCCGTGCGGCACCGGGGCCGGGAGTACTACGAGGCGCTGGCCCGCACCCGTCACCTGGTCACCAACTCCCGCCAGCCCCCGTGGTTCCACCGCCACCCCGACCAGGTGGTCGTGCAGACCTGGCACGGCTCGATGCTCAAGCGGATCGGCTTCGACGTCGAGAACATCCGCGGAAAGTCGCGCGACTACTTCGACAAGCTCGCCTGGGAGACCGCGCAGTGGGACTACCTGGTCTCGCCGAGCCCCTGGGCGACGCCGATCCTGCGCAGCGCCTTCCGCTTCGAGGGCGAGGTGCTGGAGACCGGCTACCCGCGCAACGACATCTTCTTCGCCCCCGACCGTGAGGCCGTTGCCGAGCGCACCCGCAGACGGCTCGGCCTGCCCGAGGGCAGGAAGGTGGTGCTGTACGCGCCGACCTGGCGCGACGACAAGTACTACACGCGCGGCAGGCACAAGCTGGACCTGCACCTGGACCTGCGCCGGATGTACGACAAGCTCGGCGACGACCACGTGCTGCTGGTGCGCAGGCACCCGCGGGTGGTGGACAGCGTGCCGATCGTGGGCAGGGACTTCGTCCACGACGTGTCCCTCTACCCGGAGATCATGGAGCTCTTCCTCATCACCGACGTGCTCGTCACGGACTACTCGTCGATGATGTTCGACTTCGCCAACACCGGCCGGCCGATGCTCTTCTTCACCTACGACCTGGAGAGCTACCGGGACAACCTGCGCGGGTTCTACTTCGACTTCGAGGAGACCGCGCCGGGCCCGCTGCTGACCGGGTCCGACCAGGTCGTCGAGGCCCTGCTGGACATCGACGAGGTGGCCCGGCGCAGCGGGGCCGCCTACCGGTCGTTCGTGGAGCGGTTCTGCCCGCTCGACGACGGCCGCGCCGCGGCCCGCGTCGTGGACCGGGTCTTCGGCGAGGGGTGATCCGGGCCGCGTCCCGGGGGCCGTGTGCCCCCGGGACGCGGCGCCGGGCGGGGCGCGGCGCCGGGGGCGGACGCGGGGCCCGTGCGTCCCCGGGAAGGGCCGCCGGGGACGCAGGCCCCGGGGAGGAGGGCCGCCCGGAGCGGGACCAGGGCCTGTGGACAACCGTCCGGCGGCCTCCCGGGTGGGTCACAATGGGACCGTGATCGTCATCACCCGCTACTCCGTGCCCGAGGCCGACACCGCGGCCTTCCAGACCGACGCCGCCGCCGCGATCGAGGTGCTCTCCCGCCGCCCCGGCTTCCGAAGCCACCGGGTGGGCCGCGCCGCGGACGACCCCTGCCTGTGGACCGTGGTCACCGAGTGGGACGGCGCCGGTTTCTACCGCAGGGCCCTGTCCGACTTCGACGTCAAGGTCAACGCCGTGCCGCTGCTCTCGCGTGCCATCGACGAGCCCACCGCGTTCGAACTCGTGACCGGGGGTGAGGCCCCGGCCTGAGACCCCCGGGGCGGTTTCCGCACCCCCGGGTGACGGTTGCCGCACCTCCAGGGGCGGTTCCCGCGCCCCGGAAGGGTGTTGCCGCACCCCCGAAACGTGTGTGCGCGCACCCCCTGGTGCTCTAGCCTGGGTGGACGCGGCCGTCGCCGTTGCCGCTCCCTGGTTCCGGCAGCGCCGCGTTTCCACACCAACCGATGTATCGCGCACGCGATCCACCGACACCCAGCCGGATGGAGAGTTCCTCATGGCCGCCAAGTCAGAGGCAATGGACGCACTGGTCAACCTCGCCAAGCGCCGAGGTCTGGTCTACCCCTCCAGCGAGATCTACGGGGGTCTGCGAGCCGCCTGGGACTACGGCCCCCTCGGCGTCGAGCTCAAGAACAACGTCAAGCGCCAGTGGTGGCGCTCCATGGTGCAGGAGCGCGACGACATCGTCGGCCTGGACTCCAGCGTCATCCTGGCCCGCGAGGTCTGGGAGGCCTCCGGCCACGTGACGGCCTTCGTCGACCCGCTCACCGAGTGCCAGTCCTGCCACAAGCGCTTCCGGGCGGACCACCTCATCGAGGCCTACGAGGAGAAGCACGGCCACGAGCCCGCCGAGGGCCTGGCCGCCATCGCCTGCCCCAACTGCGGTGCCAAGGACTCCTTCACCGAGCCGCGCATGTTCAACGGCCTGCTGCGCACCTACCTGGGCCCGGTCCAGGACGAGAAGGGCCTGGCCTACCTGCGCCCGGAGACCGCCCAGGGCATCTTCATCAACTACAAGAACGTCGAGCAGAGCGCCCGCCGCAAGGTGCCCTTCGGCATCGGCCAGATCGGCAAGTCGTTCCGCAACGAGATCACCCCGGGCAACTTCATCTTCCGGACCCGCGAGTTCGAGCAGATGGAGATGGAGTTCTTCGTCAAGCC
Source organism: Nocardiopsis synnemataformans DSM 44143 (assembly GCA_000340945.1). Taxonomy (GTDB): domain Bacteria; phylum Actinomycetota; class Actinomycetes; order Streptosporangiales; family Streptosporangiaceae; genus Nocardiopsis; species Nocardiopsis synnemataformans. The sequence continues at coordinate 11,264 of ANAW01000132.1, forward strand.
CGGAAGTGACGAGGAGTGGCACCAGCACTGGATCGACATCCGCCACCAGTGGTACGTCGACCTGGGCATCGCCAAGGACAACCTGCGCCTGTACGAGCACCCGCAGGAGAAGCTGTCCCACTACTCCAAGCGCACCGTCGACATCGAGTACCGCTTCAACTTCCAGGGCGGTGAGTGGGGCGAGCTGGAGGGCATCGCCAACCGCACCGACTACGACCTCAGGACGCACTCGGAGGCCTCGGGCGTCGACCTGTCCTACTTCGACCAGGAGAGCAACGAGCGCTACATCCCCTACGTCATCGAGCCCGCGGCCGGTGTCGACCGGGCGGTGCTCACGTTCATGCTGGACGCCTACAACGTGGACGAGGCGCCCAACGCCAAGGGCAAGCTGGAGAAGCGCGCCGTCATGCGCCTGGACCCGCGCCTGTCGCCGGTCAAGGCCGCGGTGCTGCCGCTGTCGCGCAACGCCGACCTCTCGCCCAAGGCCCGCGACCTGGCCGCCAGGCTGCGCAAGCGCTGGAACGTGGAGTTCGACGACGCCGGAGCGATCGGCCGCCGCTACCGCCGCCAGGACGAGATCGGCACCCCGTTCTGCGTGACGGTGGACTTCGACACCCTGGAGGACGACGCGGTGACCGTGCGCGAGCGCGACACCATGTCCCAGGAGCGCGTGTCCCTGGACCGCGTGGAGACCTACCTGTTCGAGCGCCTGCCCGGCTGCTAGGCACCGGACCGACGAGGGCCGCTTTCCCCGGCCGGGGAAAGCGGCCCCCGTGCTTTCCGGGGTCCGGACCCTCCGGCGGGGGCGGGACGGGGTGCGGAACCGGCGGGGTGGGAGGCTCGGAGCCATGGGAAAAATCCATGACGCCATCAATGACCGGCTCGCGCGCTTCCTCCTCGCCCAGCCGGTCTTCTTCGTCGGCACCGCACCGCTCGCCGGAGACGGCCACGTCAACGTTTCACCCAAGGGGATGAGCGGGACGTTCGCCGTGCTCGACGACCACCGGGTGGCCTACCTCGACTACACCGGTTCCGGTGTCGAGACGATCGCCCACCTTCGGGAGAACGGTCGGATCGTGCTGATGTTCTGCGCCTTCGACGGGCCGCCGAACATCGTCCGCCTCCACGGCACCGGCCGGGCCGTGCTCCCCGAGGAGCCCGGGTTCGACGGGCTGCGCGCACACTTCCCCAAGGAGCGCACCCTCGGCCAGCGCGCGGTCATCGTGGTGGACGTCCTGCGTATCTCCGACTCCTGCGGGTTCTCCGTGCCGCTGATGGACCTGCGGGGTGACCGGGACCTGCTGGACCGCTACCACGAGCGCCGCGACCCCGCCTACTTCGACGACCACCGGCTCACCCGCAACTCCGCCAGCGTCGACGGCCTGCCGGGCCTTCCGCCGGCCTCCTGAGGGGCGGGGGCGGGGCCGAGGGCACGGCGAGACGGCCGGAACCGGGGGGATGGGTTTCCGACCGCCTCTTCGGCTCCCCGGCCGCACACGACCACGGGATCCGGTTCTCAACCTAGCGGTAGGGGGTGCGCGGTAAGCGGTCGTTTGGTGCGCCTTGTCCTACCGTGTGAGCGAATCGTGACACCGGCGGAGGCTCGCCTGGATACCTCGTTCTTCTATGCCTAGGTCTGCTAGGGTAAATAACCCTAGCGGAACTAGGTATGGGAAGTGCGCGTGCACATCGACAAGGACCTGGTCGCGGCGTCGGCCACACCGCTCGTCCTGGGCATCCTGGCCGAGGGCGAGTCCTACGGATACGCCATCGTCAAACGCGTCAAGGAGCTGTCCGGCGGACGGATGCAGTGGACGGACGGGATGCTCTACCCCCTGCTGCACCGACTGGAGCGCAACGGCTACGTCCGGGCGTCCTGGGGCGCGTCCGAGACGGGCCGGCGCCGCAAGCACTACGCGATCACGGAGGCCGGGTTGGAGACGCTGGCCGAACGGCGCAAGCAGTGGGGGGTCGTCGCCGACGCCCTCCAGCAGGTGTGGCAGGCCGCGTCGCGGCCCCCGCTCCTCGGGGACGCCGCGGCAGGGGGGATCGCCTGATGAGCGAGACCCCACGCGGTGACGTCCTGGAGGAGCAGATCGACCAGTGGCGCGGCTTCGTGCGCCGCCGCCGGGTCATCTCCCCGTCGGACGTCGAGGAGATGGAGGACCACCTGCGCGAACAGATCGCCGACCTGGGAGCGAGCGGCCTCGACGCCGAGGAGGCCTTCCTCGTCGCGGTCCGGCGGATGGGCAACCTGGACGAGGTGTCGCGGGAGTTCGCGCGCGAGCACTCCCACCGGCTCTGGAAGCAGCTGGTCCTCGTCCCCGAGGCCGACGACGGAGCGGGCGGCCTCGCGCGCTGGCGCGATCTCGGCGTGGTGCTCGCGTTCGCGGTCGGCGCGGGGCTGGCGGTCAAGCTCCTGTTCACGGCGGTCGACGACGAGTTCGCGCAGCTCCGCAACGTCGCCTTCGTGGTGCTCCCGTTCCTGGCGGGATGGTTCGCCTGGAAGCGGCGGGTCACGTGGCGCGTGTGCGCGGCGCTGGCCGCCGTCGCGGCGGTACCGGCCCTGGCCGTGAACCTCTACCCGTTCGAGACGGCCTCCGGGCCGCTCCCGGGCCCCGGCATGACCGCCGTGCTCGCGTTCACGCACGCTCCGGTCCTGTTGTGGCTGCTGGTGGGCGTCCTGCACACGGGCGGGCAGTGGCGGTCCCACGACCGGCGTATGGACTTCGTGCGGTTCGTGGGCGAGCTGGTGATGTACCTGGCGCTGATCATGCTGGGGTCCGCGGTCCTCGTCGGCCTCACCTTCGGGGTGCTCGCGCTGGTCGAGGTCGACCTGGAGCCGTTCATGGAGGACTGGCTGCTGCCGTTCGGCGTGCCCGGCGCGCTCCTGGTGGCCGCGTGGCTGGTGGAGGCCAAGAAGAGCGTGGTGGAGAACATCGCGCCCGTCCTGACCCGGGTCTTCACGCCGCTGGCGGTCCTGATGCTGCTCGCGGACCTGGTGGCGCTCCTGGTGAACGGTCCGCTGACCACGGTGGACCGCGAACTGCTCATCATCATGGACGCCGTCCTGGTGCTGGTCCTGTTCCTGCTGCTGTACTCGGTCTCCGCCCGTGCCCCGCTGTCCCCGCCGGGCGTGTTCGACTGGCTCCAGCTCGCGCTGGTCGGGGCGGCGCTCGCGGTGGACGCCGTCGCGCTGACGGCGATGCTGACCCGCATCGCGGAGTTCGGGTTCACCGCCAACAAGACCGCCGCGCTCGGCCTCAACCTCGTGCTGCTGGTGCACCTGGCGTGGTCGGCGTGGCTGATGGCGGGTTTCGTGCGGGGCACCCGCCCGTTCGCCGCGGTCGAACGGTGGCAGACGACCTACCTGCCGGTCTACGCGGTCTGGGCGGCGCTGGTCGTGGTGGTGTTCCCGCCGGTGTTCGGCTTCGCCTGATCCGGGCGGCGGCCACGCCCCCGCCCGCCGGGCCCCTCCCCGAACCGGGAAGGGGCCCGGCAGGCGGGACGGGCGGCCGTCGCGCGCGTGCCCCCGTCGTCCAGGCGGTCGGGTGGACCACGAACGGCACCCCCCGTCGCGGTGCCCCGTCGTTCAGGCGGTCGTGTAGACCACGAACGACACCGCGACATAGTGGCAGACGAACGCCGCGATGGTCAGCGAGTGGAAGATCTCGTGGAAGCCGAACCAGCGCGGCGCCGGGTCGGGCCGCTTGAGCCCGTAGACCACCGCGCCGACGCTGTAGAGCACCCCGCCCACCAGGATGAGGATCCACGTGGCCGGGTGGGTGCCGCCGATCAGCTGGGGGACGAACAGCACCGCCACCCAGCCGATGGCCAGGTACAGCGCGGTGGACAGCCAGCGCGGCGCGTTGAGCCACAGCATCTTGAAGCCGACCCCGGCGATGGCCCCGCCCCAGATCAGCACCAGCATGGCGGTGCGCAGCGTGCCTTCGAGCACCAGCAGCACGAACGGCGTGTAGGTGCCCGCGATGATGAGGTAGATGTTGGAGTGGTCCATGCGGCGCAGCACCTTCTGCGCGCGCGGCGACCAGCGCCCCACGTGGTAGACCGCCGAGGTGCCGAAGAGCATCACCGCGCTGAGCGCGTACACGGCGCTGGCGATCATGGCGGGCACGGTGGGGGACAGGGACACCAGGACGATGCCCGCCGCCAGGGCGAGCGGCGCCGTCCCCAGGTGCAGCCAGCCGCGCAGCCGCGGTTTGACCGCCTCCAGCAGGTCCTCGGCCGCCGACGCGGCCCTCTCGGGCACGGACGCGTCCGCGGGGGCGCCGGACTCCGGGTTCCGGTCGGTCCCGCCGTCGCCTGGGCGCCTGCGGTCCTCCCGGTCGGCCTCCGTGCGTCCGGTACCCCGCGCCTGTTCCTCCGACACGCTGCACTCCTCCATCCCGCGGTCCGCGCCGCTGCGGGCCCACCCGAAGCCTAACCTACGGCTCCGTAGGTTACTCATCGGTAGTCCTGTGTTTCGCGGCACAGGCATTCTCCCGTGACGGATGTGGTGCCGGATTGGTCGTGCGTGCTGCCGTGGCGGCGTCCGCCGAGGTCCGGCGACTTCCGGGCGTATGCGCACCTCCGTGACCAGCGGCGTCGTGCTCACCAGTGCCTCCGCTGGCCGGTTCGGGACGCCCGTCCGCTCTTCTTTTGCTGAACCATTGGTATAGACCTTTTCAATGGCTGTGAACTGGGAATATGTTGAAAAAAGGGAGTTCATGGGCGAGTGATGATGCGGAGTGTGGATAGAGTCGCGCCCATCCGGGCACAGGCGCCGACCCAGCGCTGCGCCGCCGAGAAGCGAGGGAGCACCCCCGTGGCCAAGCACGTCTACACGTTCACCGAGGGCAACAAGGACCTGAAGGATCTCCTCGGCGGTAAGGGGGCCAACCTCGCCGAGATGACCAACCTCGGCCTGCCCGTTCCCCCCGGGTTCACCATCACCACCGAGGCGTGCCGCCACTACCTCTCCCACGGCAGCATGCCCGCCGGACTCGACGCCGAGATCGAGGCCAACCTCCAGGAGCTGGAGAAGGCCATGGGGCGCCGCCTCGGCCAGGCCGACGACCCGCTCCTGGTGAGCGTGCGCTCGGGCGCAAGGTTCTCCATGCCCGGCATGATGGAGACCGTCCTCAACATCGGGCTCAACGACGAGTCCGTCGTCGGCCTCGCCGCCCAGGGCGGCGACGAGCGCTTCGCCTGGGACTCCTACCGGCGCCTGATCCAGATGTTCGGCAAGACCGTGCAGGGCATCGACGGCGAGCTCTTCGAGGAGGCCATCGAGGAGGCCAAGGCAGCCAAGGGCGTCACCAGCGACCTGGACCTGGACGCCGCCGACCTGCGCCGACTCGTCGACCGCTTCAAGGAGGTCGTGCGCGAGCGGACCGGCGGCCCCTTCCCGAGCGACCCCCGCGAGCAGATGGTCCTCGCGGTCCGGGCGGTCTTCGACTCCTGGAACGCCCCCCGCGCCGTCCTCTACCGCCGCCAGGAGCGCATCCCCGCCGACCTCGGCACCGCCGTCAACGTCTGCTCCATGGTCTTCGGCAACCTCGGCATGGACTCGGGCACCGGCGTCGCCTTCACCCGCGACCCCGCCACCGGCCAACCCGGCGTCTACGGCGACTACCTCCAGAACGCCCAGGGGGAGGACGTGGTGGCCGGGATCCGCAACACCGTCCCCCTCGCCGACCTGGAACGGATCGACGCCCGCAGCCACGGCGAGCTGATGGCCGTCATGGACACCCTGGAGAACCACTACCGCGACCTGTGCGACATCGAGTTCACCATCGAGCGCGGCAGGCTGTGGATGCTCCAGACCCGGGTGGGCAAGCGCACGGCCGCGGCCGCGTTCCGCATCGCCGACCAGCTCGTCGACCAGGGCGTGATCACCCTGGACGAGGCGGTCCAGCGCGTCACCGGCGACCAGCTCGCCCAGCTGATGTTCCCCCGCTTCGACGAGGAGGCCCTCTCCGGGGCGGACGCCCACCACCTCGGCCGCGGCATGAACGCCTCGCCCGGCGCAGCCGTCGGCAAGGCCGTCTTCGACTCCTACACCGCCGTCAAGTGGTCGCGCAGCGGCGAGAGGGTCATCCTGTGCCGCCGCGAGACCAACCCCGACGACCTGGAGGGCATGATCGCCGCCGAGGGCATCCTCACCAGCCGCGGCGGCAAGACCTCGCACGCCGCCGTGGTCGCCCGCGGCATGGGCAAGACCTGCGTGTGCGGCGCCGAGGAACTCGACATCGACACCAAGAACCGACGCATGACCGCGCCCGGCGGCGAGGTGGTCGAGGAGGGCGACGTCATCTCCATCGACGGCACCAGCGGCGAGGTCCTCCTCGGCGAGGTGCCCGTGGTGGACTCGCCCGTCGTGCGCTACTTCGAGGGCGAGATCGACCCCGCCTCCGACGAGGCCGACGACCTCGTGCGCTCCGTGGACCGCCTCATGCACTACGTCGACGCCGCCCGCCGCATGCGCGTGCGCGCCAACGCCGACACCCCCGAGGACGCCGCCCGGGCCCGGCGCATGGGCGCGCAGGGGATCGGCCTGTGCCGGACCGAGCACATGTTCCTGGGCGACCGCCGCCAGCTCGTGGAGCGGCTCATCCTCGCCGACACCGAGGAGGAGCAGACGCAGGCCCTCGACGCGCTGCTGCCGCTCCAGCGCGAGGACTTCGGCGGCATCCTGGCGGCCATGGACGGCCTGCCGGTGACCGTGCGCCTGCTGGACCCGCCGCTGCACGAGTTCCTGCCCGACATCACCGAGCTGTCGGTGCGCGTGGCCGTGGCCGAGGCGCGGGGGGAGAGCCACGAGAACGACCTGCGGGTGCTCCAGGCGGTGCACAAGCTGCACGAGCAGAACCCGATGCTGGGCCTGCGCGGCGTGCGCCTGGGCCTGGTCGTGCCGGGCCTGTTCACCATGCAGGTGCGCGCCATCGCCCAGGCCGCCGTCGACCGGCTCGCCGCGGGCGGGCGCCCCCGCCCCGAGATCATGATCCCGCTGGTCGGCACCGTGCAGGAGCTGGAGATCATCCGCGAGGACGCGCTGCGCGTGCTGCGCGAGGTGGGCCGGGAGAACGGGGTCGAGCTCGACTTCCCCGTCGGCACGATGATCGAGCTGCCCCGCGCCGCGCTGACCGCCGGGCAGATCGCCGAGAACGCCGAGTTCTTCTCCTTCGGCACCAACGACCTCACCCAGACGGTCTGGGGCTTCTCGCGCGACGACGTGGAGGCCTCCTTCTTCTCCGCCTACCTGGAGAAGGGCGTGTTCGGGGTCTCGCCGTTCGAGTCCCTGGACGTGGACGGCGTCGGCCGCCTGATCCGCATCGCGGTGGAGGAGGGGCGGGCCGCCCGCCCGGGCATCAAGCTCGGGGTGTGCGGCGAGCACGGCGGCGACCCCGCCTCGGTGCACTTCTTCCACCGGGTGGGCCTGGACTACGTCTCCTGCTCCCCGTTCCGGGTACCCGTCGCCCGCCTGGAGGCGGGCCGGGCCGCCGGACACGCCGCGCCCTGACCGGACCGAGGGCGAAAGGGGCGCGGCGGTCCCCGCGGACCGCCGCACCCGCCGTGCCCCGCGTCGCGCCCCCTCCCCGCCGCGTCCACGCGCGAAGTCCCTGCCCAGAGGGGGAAACAGCGCCCCCCGAACGCCCTAGACTCGTCCCGGTCGGCCGCACGCGCGGGAATGCGCTGTGATCTGTTCGTGATGTATTCTGGCCGCCAGCCGGGCCACCGCTTCCCCGCCCACCACCCCGTGCCCGCGCGACGGGTACGGGGCGCGCTGACACCACCCTCCGCCACGGCCCCCACACGGGCTGAACCGCTGAGAACCAGCGGTGGGCGGAGGCCGTCCCAGTGGGGGTGACCGCCCCCTGACCAGAGAATGTGCGGAGGTGAGCCGGTGCGAACGGCGAACGACGGACGCGGCGACGAGCCGTGGGACGACCCGACCACCGCCCCCTCATCCGACGAGGAGGCCACCCAGGTCCTCTCCCGCGGGGCCTTCGTCCCCGCGTCCCCCGGCGCCGAGGGCGCGGAGAGCACCCGCACCTTCCCCGTCGACGACGCCACCGGCGCGTTCTCCGCTGACGACGAGACCACGCGGGAGTTCCGGCGCGACGAGGTCTCGGCGCCCGGCGCGCCCGCCCCGCAGGGCGTGTCCGCCGACCGGTCGGACTCCGACGACGCCGTCTTCACCCGTCGCTTCGTCCGCGAGCGCCCGCGCCCCCGCAGCCGCGTCTCCCCGCCCGCGCCCCCCGAGGAGGGGTTCCCGAAGGAGCAGTTCCCGCGCCCCGCGGAGCCCGCGCCCCGCCGCGACCGCCGTCCCGAGCCGCCGTCCTTCTCCCGGCCGCGCCGACCGCGCCGGCGCCGCTTCCGCCTGCGCTGGCTGGTCAGCCTGCTGCTGGTCACCGTCCTGGCCGTCCCGGCCGGCACCTGGGCCTGGGTCTGGTACGTGGCCCGCCAGGACGAGCGCACCCCCTCCGACGCCATCGTCGTGCTCGGCGCCAGCCAGTACAACGGCGTGCCCTCGCCCGTCTTCGAGGCCCGGCTGCGCCAGGCCCAGGTCCTCTACCTGGAGGGCGTGGCCCCGGTCATCGTCACCGTCGGCGGCAAGCTGCCCGGCGACAACTTCACCGAGGCCGCCTCCGGGCGCGACTGGCTGATCGAGGTGGGCGTCCCCGGCGCCCAGATCATCGCGGTGGAGGAGGGGCGCGACACCCTCCAGAGCATCGACGCCGTCGCCGAGGTCTTCGAGGCCAACTCCTGGGACACCGCCATCCTCGTCTCCGACCCCTGGCACAGCCTGCGCTCCGAACGCATGGCCGCCGCCCACGGCATCGAGGCGGGCACCTCGCCCTCGCGGTCGGGGCCCGCGGTCATCGAGCGCCGCACCCAGCTGTGGTACATCACCAGGGAGACCGCGGCGCTCTGGTACTACTGGATCTTCAACGACAGCAGCGACATCCAGGTCGACGCCGCCTGACCAGCGCGGACGGCGACCGGGTCGTGGCTGGGAAGTAGGGTCGCACACACGTTGGCTTCCTCTCCTGTCTGAAGGCAGGAGATCGTGGAACCACCTACCGGTGGTTCGAGGCCAGGGCCTCGTCACGGGTCGCCCCGTGGCCTTCCTGTTTCGTCGCCGGTCGCCCCGTCCGGGAGGACTCCCGTTGAGGTCTCACACCAGCTCCGCAGGCAGATGCCGCCAGTCCGGCGGCCCTGAGGTTGTTCGCCGCGTTCACATCACGGTCATGGGTGGTGACGCACTGGGGGCACGTCCACTCGCGTGTGTGCAGCGGCAACGAAGCGTGCACATAGGCGCAGTCGGGTGTCGAGCACGTCTTG